>JBLMWY010000472.1:0-11038 GCA_050257475.1 Bdellovibrio bacteriovorus | reverse complement strand
GCGACCCTGTCGGAGGCCCACGAGACCTCCACCCTGGCCAAGGAGCTGGAGCTGGCCTACCGGTACCTCAATATCGAGAAACAACGGCTTGGGGATCGGCTGCAGGTATTGTGGGACGTGGAGGAGCTGCCTGGCGACGCCCCCCTGCCGCCGCTCATCCTGCAGCCCTTGGTCGAGAACGCCGTGTATCATGGGATCGCGCCGTCGCGCCGCCCGGGTCTCATCCAGATCAGCGGCCGTTACCGCCAAGGGCGCGTGAATCTCAGCGTGCGCAACTCCCTGCCCGCGGAGAATGAGCAGGCGAGCCGGCATACCCGGGGTAATCGCATGGCACTGGAGAACGTCAAGCAACGGATGGCTGCTTTATTTCAGGGCGAGGCCCAGGTCATCATCGCGCGGGTGGAGGGCGACTATCAGGTGCGTCTGATATTTCCCTATCCATGGAGGCGCCAATGAAGGTCCTGGTTGTTGACGACGAGTCGCCGGCCCGCCAGCGGCTGATCCGGATGCTCTCGGAGATGCAGGGCAACTACGAGCTGGCCGGAGAGGCCACGGACGGGATCGAGGCCTTGGAGCAGTGCCGCTCCAAGCCCGTCGATGTGGTCCTCCTGGACGTGCAGATGCCCGGGATGAACGGGCTCGACGCGGCCAAGGAGATTGCCCGCATCCAGCCGCCGCCCGCGGTGATCCTGGTCACGGCCTATGAACAGTACGCCCTGGCCGCCTTCGAGCACCAGGTCGAGGACTACCTGGTCAAGCCGGTCCGTCGCGAGCGTCTACAGGAGGCCCTGGAGCGGGTTCGGGTGCCCACCCGGCCCCAGAGGACCGCCCTGTCCAACCAGGAGGACCTTCATCCCGGCCGTCGGCACTTCTTGAGCGCCCATTACCGGGGTGGCCTGCAAACGGTCCCCATCGAGAACATCGTCTACCTCCAGGCCGAGCACAAATATGTGACGGTGCGCCACACCGGGGGCGAGCTCCTGGTGGATGAGTCACTGAAGTCGCTGGAGGACGAGTTTCCCGATCTCTTCGTGCGCATCCACCGCAACGCCTTGGTCGCCAAATCCCGGCTCTCGGGTCTGTTGAAGGCGAACGACGGCGGGGTCGAGGTGCGGCTGCGCGATTGCCCTGAGAACCTCCCGGTGAGCCGGCGCCACCTGGCGGAGATCCGCCGTTGGCTGCGCAACGGGGTGGACTGAGGGTCCCCGCCGAAAGGCGCCGGGCCGGCGTTCAGCCCTGATCGCGCTGCGCCCATCGGGGCCTCAGGCAGGCGGCGGGCGGGGGTGGATCGGGCGCCGGCCGCCCCAGTGCCAGTAGCCCGCCGTGAGGACCCCAATCCAGGCGAGCGCCAGCCACCCGATGACGCCATCGTAGTCCCCCGCCAGGAAGGCGAGGTCGGACTCGGGGTTTCCGTCCGTAAGCCGCCGGCTCACCTGGATCACGAACACCCAGCCGGCGTGCAGCCCGATGCACCAGCCGATATGGCCGGTACGCTCGCGCACCAGGGCGAGGAAGACCCCGACCATCCCGAGTGCCAGGGCCGTATCCAGGTGGCGCCACTGCAAGGCATCCAGGAAGACCCCTTGGAGCATGGTCCAGCCCCCTGACCAGTCGAAGGGGACTCCGGTGGGGAGGGCCCCGGGCTTCATCAGGTGGAGCACCGCGTAGAGGCCCGAGCTCCAGAGCACCGCGGGGACCAGCCCCTCCCGCCGTCGGATGGCCGTATACAGGGCCCCGCGGAAGAAGGTCTCTTCGAGAATCCCGATCATCAGTCCGCCGACCAGGGCCAGGGCCGCCTTGCGGGCTACCCAGGACCAGGTGCCAGGGTCCGGGTCCGGCACCCGCACGCCGAGCCCGAGCAGGGCCAGCGCGAGCCCCAGCAGGATCAGGACACCGAGGACCCATCCGACACCGAGTGACCGCAGAAACCGGGGGCGGGTGGTCCCATAGCCCAGGGTGGCAAGGTCGGCGAGCTGGAGGCGCAGGAGGAGGGGCCAGATCCCGATCAGGATCAATGCCTGGGTGAGACGCCCCATGACCCGTTCCGGCGGGTAGTCCACCCAGCCGGTCTGCATGAGCGGAACGGTGAGCAGCGCCGCGGTGGCTAGGCACAGGACGAGGAAGCCGAAGAAGAGGGCGGTCGTTCGCATCGGGGTGGGGCTGGCGGGCCAGTCGACGCTGGAGTGTAGCGCAGCCCCGGTGTTCCTTGTCCGACCCTGTCATGGCGCGGACAATAGGGGATCGCTTCGACCCCAAGGCCCCTTCCGCCCAGATGCCCTCGCGCCCCAGGTTGACGGACTGATGTGCGGAATCGCGGGCTACATCCGGCGCGAGGGCGCTCGTCCCGATCCGGTCGAGCTGGAGGCCATGGGGGCGGCCCTGTCCCATCGGGGCCCCGACGATCGGGGAATCCACATCGCCGGGCCGGTGGGTCTGGCCCAGACCCGGCTCTCCATTATCGGGTTGGCCACCGGTCACCAGCCCCTGGTCTCCGAGGATGGAAACCTTGTCCTAGTGGCCAACGGCGAGGTCTATAACTATGTGGAGCTGAGCGCGGAGCTGCGGGCCCAGGGGCGCCGGCTGCTCACGGAGTCGGACTCCGAGACCATCCTGCATGCCTATGCGGTGCGCGGGCTCGGCTTCCTGGATGACCTGCGGGGCATGTATGCCTTTGCCCTGCATGACATCGCCCAGGGGCGCCTGATCCTTGGGCGCGACCGTCTGGGGATCAAACCGCTGTTCTATGTGCGGCTCCGGGACCGTATCGCCTTCGCCTCGGAGATCAAGGCCTTGCTGCCCCTCCTGCCGGAGGCCCCGCGGGTCAACCCCGTGGCCTTGCGACAGTTCCTGCAGAACCAGTTCGCGACCGGCGAGCAGACCATCATCGAAGGCATCCACCGGGTCCGGCCGGGGGAGGCCCTGATCATCGACCGGGATCTCGGCGTGCGGCGCCATCGTTACTGGTCCACCTTGGCGGTGGTCCCGCGGGCCTGGGGGGCGGACGAGGCCCAGGCGGAGCTGGATCGGCTCATGGCGGAGGTGATGCGCGAGCACATGCGCTCGGACGTCCCATTCGGCCTCTTCCTCTCCGGCGGCGCCGACTCGGCCATCCTCGCGGAGCGGCTGGCGGCCCTCGGGGCCGGACCCATCAAGACCTTCTCGGTGGGCTACCAGGGGGCATCGCGGGGGGACGAGCTGGACGAGGCGGGTCGCATCGCCACCCATCTGGGGCTGGACCATCAGGCCCTGCGCTTGACCCTCCCCCAGGTGTTCGGCCGCATTCCCCAGACCATCTGGGCGGCCGACGAGCTGATGCGGGACTACGCGAGCCTCCCGACCTTGATCCTGGCCGAGGCCGCGGGGCGGCATCTCAAGGTGGTGTTCTCGGGGGAGGGCGGCGATGAGGTCTTTGGTGGCTACCGGCGCTATCGGCCAAGCCTCCCCGAGCGCTGGCTCAAGTCCCTGCTTCATCCCGGGAGCGGGGGTTTCCGCACCCGCGGCCAGTGGGCCCCCCGGTGGTCCAGGCGGCTGTTCGGCGGTGCCCTGGGGGCCGTGACCCTGCCCGATTGGCAGCCCTTCGCGAGCGCCTGGGGCGCGACGCCGGCACCTTGGTCGGACCTACAGCGGCGCCAGCACGTGGACCTGGTCACCGCCCTGCCGGACAATCTGCTGGTCAAGACCGACCGCATGCTCATGGCCTTCGCCTTGGAGGGTCGCGTGCCCTTCCTCGACCACCGCCTGGTGGAATTTGGCCTGTCACTCCCTGACCGGCTCAAGGTGCGGGGTCGTGAGGGCAAGTGGCTCCTCAAGCGTTGGGCCGCCCCCCGTCTGCCGGCCGGGCACCTGGAGCGGCCCAAGCGGGGCTTCCACGTGCCGGTGGGGGATTGGCTGCGCGGTGACCTGGCCGTCCGCCTGGGGCAAGCCCTGGCGCGCAACCGCGGGATCCACGACTGGTTTCGGGTAGAGTCCATTCCCGAGCTGGTGCGCGCCCGCCAGGTCGGACGGGGTGGCAGCCGGGAGCTCTTCGGTCTCATGCAGTTCGCCATCTGGCACCGACTCTTCATCGAGCAGCCAGGACTCAGGCCCGGGCCCGACGAGGACCCGCTGGAATGGGTGTGAGGGGCGTTGCGAGGGCCAAGTGGTGAGGAAGGACTGGCCGCTCGCGAGGGCGCAGGCCGGTGGCCCCGCCCTGCTGTCACGCTCCGGCGCCGATGCGCGGTCTCCCGCTCGCGAGCGGCGCGCCCAGGCTTAAGATCAACCGCCACTCGCCACTTGTTCATGCGCATCGGCTGCTTCTTCTCCACCTCGGGCCACAGCGGGGTCGACCGGGCGGCGCGCCACCTGCTCCCCGCGTTGGCGCGTCGCGGTTTTACGGTGGATCTGCTCAAGGTGCGCGGCCACGGACCCGAGCTACCGGAGGTGCCGGCGGGGGTGCGCGTCCTGGACCTGGGCTCCCGCCATACCTACGGGGCCCTGCCGGCCCTGGTGCGGTATCTGCGCCGCGAGCGGCCGCTGGTCCTGCTCTCCGACAAGGACAGGGTCAACCGGACGGCTCTCCTCGCCCGGCTCCTCGCCCGGGTACCGACCCGATTGGTGCTAAGCTCCGGGACCACCATCTCCATTGATCTGGCGACCCGCGGACCCCTGGAGCGCTGGGTGCAGCGCAATTCCATGGGCCGGCTCTATCCCTTCGCCGACCAGGTGATCGTCACCAGCGCCGGGGTGGCCGACGACATGGCCGCCTACACTGGCCTCCCCCGGGATCGCATCCGGGTGGTTCCGTCCCCGGTGGTGCCGGAGATGCTCTTTACCGCTCGGCTGCCCCGGCCGGATCACCCCTGGCTCGGGGATCCCGCGGCGCCCCTAATCCTGAGCGCCGGGGAGCTCTGCCGGCGCAAGGGCTTCGATACCCTGATCCGTGCCTTTGCACGGGTGCGGGCCCACAGGCCCTGTCGGTTGATGATCCTGGGCCGCGGCGGTGCCCGGGACGGGCTGCTCGAGCTGGCGGGCGAGCTGGGGGTCGGGGCCGATCTGGCCCTGCCCGGATACGCGCCGGACCCCTACGGCTACATGGCCCATGCGGACCTCTTCGCCTTCAGCTCCCGCTGGGAGGGGCTCGGGTTCGTGCTCATCGAGGCCCTGGCGGTTGGCACCCCCGTGGTCTCCACCGATTGCCCGAGCGGTCCCCGTGAGATACTCCAGGACGGTCGCTATGGCCGCCTGGTGCCGGTGGACGACGCCGCCGCCCTGGCCGAGGCGCTGATCGCCACCCTGGAGCATCCCCTGCCGCCGGAGTCCCTGCGGGAGGCGGCCCGGCCCTATGGCGTCGAGGCGGCGACCGATGCCTATCTGGACACCATGGGGTTGCCCCGATGCAGCACTTGACCCCCACCAATTTCTGCCCCCAGGGCACTGCGACTCCCGGCGCCGGGCGGGGGACCGTGGTCGCTCATGACAGAGGCAGCCGTTGATGGCGCTCCCTGACCGATCCCGCCTGGCCGCCGGCCTGCTCCTGCTGTTCGCCTTCTCGGCCTGGAGCCTCACCGGCCTTGCAAACGGGGCCCTGGGCCTCCTGACCCTACTCTTCCTCAGTGACCTGCCTGGTCACTGGTCGCGGCTGCGCCGGGACCCGGCCCTCTGGCTCCTGGTTGTCTCCCTGGGGCTCACGACCCTGCTGGCGGCGCGCGCGGCGGCCTTGCTCCCGGAGACGGCGCCCGACCAGTGGGACGCCATACCGAGCTGGATCCTTCCGCTGCTGTTCGTCGTCACCGCCTGGTGGCTGCGGGGGGACGAGCGGCTGATCCGGGCGGTGCTGGCAACGGCGGCGGTTGGTCTGGTGGTCGGGGTGCTGCGCAAGTCGGACTGGTCCCTCCTCGGGGAGATTCTGGGGGGGCTGCGCTACCACTTTGGCTATGCGGCCCTGGGCCTTGGGTTCTTGGTGTCGATGATGCTGACCGGCCTGGTGGTCTTTCGGCGGCGCATCCTGGGGCTGCGCGTCGGGGCGAGACCCAGGCCCGTCCTCGGCTGGACCCTCTGGCTGCTCGGGATTGCCTTCACCCTTGCGGTCCTGGTGGTGACGCAGTCCCGGGGCTCGGCCCTCAGTCTTGGGATGGTGGCGGTGGGTTTCGCCCTCGTTTACCGGCTGCGCCCAATCCGCGGCTCGGGCCATGGGGGACCGGGGCGGGCCGCGGTCCTGTCCGGTCTGCTGATGGTCCTGGTCCTCATGTCGCTGGTGCTCTGGTCGTCCCGCGAACGGATCTACTACGACCTCAGAAGCCTGACTGCCACCTCGGGGGACGAATTTTTCACCCAGGGGATCGGCTACGATTCCTCCAGCGCCATCCGGCTCAATCTGTACCGCCTCGGCCTGGAGCTCTTCGCCGCCCGCCCCCTGCTCGGATGGGGACCCGGCAGTCGTCCCACGGAATATCTGGTCCCAAACAGGGTCATCCCCCTGTCCGATCTGCATGTCAACAAAGCGTCCCAGGCCTCGCATCTTCATAGCGTGCCGATCGAGATCCTGGTGCGTTTCGGGCTTGCGGGGCTCACCCTGGCCCTGCTGTTCTTGGCCCTGATGATTCGGGCCTATCGGTGGATGTGGGCGTGCTCCGCGGACCGGGAGCTCCGCCTCTTCTTGGTCGCGGGCGGCCTGCTCACCCTGCTCTTCGTGCTCTTCGATTTTCGGCTCATCCACCTGGACCTGCGATTCTTTTTCATCCTGTTCTTCGGCATCCTCTACAGCTACCGGTTCGCCGACCTCGGGTCCGTCGTCCCCCCACGGGGGGAGCCGGCGGCATGAGGAGGTCTCGACCCCTGGCCGTGTACTGCGGCCCCTTCGATGGGGGCAGCACCGCGAAGATCGCCGCCCGGCTGGCCAATGCCTTCGCCGAGCGCGGCTACCCCACCGACCTCCTGGTGACCGCCTCCCGGGGGCCCATCCCCGAGCCCACAGTGCCGGGGGTCCGGGTGGTAGACATGGGTGCCATGGCAGCGCTGGTGCGGATCCCCGCCATGGCCCTCTATCTGCGACGGCGGCACCCCGTGGCAGTGCTCACGCACCGCATCCGGGAGGACCTCTTCACGCTTAAGGCCGCCCGGCTGGTCGCCCCCACTACACCCGTGTTCGTGACCGTTCACGGGCCCCTCGGGGTCAAGCTCGATCACGTGCCGGGGGCCAAGGGCCAACGGCGCCGCGCCGAGATCCTGCGCTGGTACCCTAGGAACCGCGGCATCGTGGCCATCTCCGAGGAGACGGCCGCTGACGTGCGGGGCCTCCTGGGCCCGGGGGCCCCGGTGACCGTGATCCCGAACCCCATCGTCACGCCCCAGATGCTCCAGGCGGCGGAGGCCCCCTTGGACCACCCCTGGTTTTGCCCCGGCTCGCCACCGGTCCTGGTCTTCGCCGGGCGTCTGGAGCGGGAGAAAGACCTGCCGACCTTGCTACGGGCCTTCGCCATCCTGCGTCAAGGAGTGGATTGCCGGCTCCTGATCATCGGGGACGGCAAGCTACGGCCCCAGGTCGAGTCGGAGCTGAACGCCCTAGACCTTTGCGACTCGGTCGAGCTGCCCGGCTGGGCCGCAAATCCCTACCCCTTTCTCAAGCGGGCCGCCTTGGTGGTCCTGTCCTCGGTCTGGGACGCCCTGCCCACCGTGTTGATCGAGGCCCTGGCGCTGGGCAGGCCGGTGGTCAGCACGGATTGCGGGGCCGGTCCCCGGGAGATCCTGGACGGGGGTCGCTACGGTCCCCTGGTGCCGCCCCGGGACCCGGAGGCCCTGGCCGCGGCTTTGGCTCGAACACTCGCGGATCCACTGCCGCGGGAGACCCTGATCCAGGGCGGGCGGCGCTACGAGGTCGGGCGTAACGCGGACCTGTATCTCCGGCTCCTGCTCGGATCCGGGGACGGTGGCGCCAATGTGGCCTAGACGGGTCGCCCTGATGGTGAGCGACTTCGAGGGCGGCGGGGTGGAGCGCAACTTCACGCACCTGGCCTCGGGGTTGGCCCGGCTCGGGGTGGAAACCTGGCTCCTGGCCGGCGCGACCTGTCATCCCTACCTGGAGGATGTGGATGCCGCGGTGCGGGTGGTTCCGATACGGGAGGGCCGGGTTGCCTTCCTACGGGGCTTCCTCACGCGGGAACGCCCGGACCTGCTCCTCACCGGCAAGCTCAGTGACGATTTCGCGGCGGTGCGGGTCAAGTCCGATCTCGGGGACCAGTGCCCGACCCGGCTGGTGGCGGCGGTGGGTACCCCCCTCTCCGGCCGTCTCAGGGCCCATCGCTGGAACCTGCTCAAGACCTGGCGGGAGGTCCGGCGTATCCGTGCCTGCTATGAGCGTCTCGACGGCATCGCCGCCATCTCCGCCGGGGTGGCGGAGGATCTGCGTCGGTTCTTCGGGATCGCGGCGGTGCCCGTGCGGGTGCTCAACAACCCCATCCTTCCCGAGGGGTACCAGCGGCTCGCGCAGGCGCCCTGCAGCCACCCCTGGCTCGCCGGGGTCGACCCGAACGGCCCCTTGGCGGGGCGCCCGCCGGTCATCCTGGCGGTGGGGGGGCTGCGCAAGGTGAAGGACTTTCCCACCCTGCTGCGGGCCTTCGCCAGGGTTGCGGATCCAGGGGCGCGGCTCTTGATCCTGGGGGAGGGCAAGGAGCGCCGCCATCTGATCCGCCTGGGTCGCCGACTGGGCCTCGGCGACCGGCTGGACCTGCCCGGGTTCGTGCCGACCCCCTACCCCCATCTGGCGCGCGCCCGGCTGCTCGCCCTGAGCTCGGTGCGGGAGGGCCTGGGGAACGTGGTGGTCGAGGCATTGGCGGTGGGGACCCCCGTGGTCGCCACCGACTGCTCGGACGGCCTGCGGGTCCTCTTCGCCGAGAACGGTCTGGGTCCCCTGGTGCCAGTGGGCGATGCGGGCGCCCTGGCCCTCGCCCTCGATCGCGGCCTGGCCGCGGTGCCGGATCCTTTGACGCTGAGCCGTGCCGCCGAGCCCTTCAGCCGGCTGCGCGCGGCCCAGGCGCATCTGGATTTCTTCCGCGAGCTGTGGACGGACGCCCCGCGGTCATTGGCCTGACCCGATCTCCGCGAGCCAGTCCCTGGGCTGCAAATAGCGCTCGTAGAGCCGGGCCTCCGGGGTGTCCGGCTCCGGGTGCCAGTCGTAGCGCCAGCTCACCTCCGGGGGCAGGGACATCAGGATGGACTCGGTGCGGCCACCCGACTGGAGCCCGAACAGGGTCCCGCGGTCATAGACCAGATTGAACTCCACGTAGCGTCCCCGCCGGTACCTCTGGAAGGTGCGCTCGCGCTCCCCCCAGGCCATGGCGCGGCGGCGCTCGGCGATGGGCAGGTAGGCAGGGAGGTAGTGGTCCCCTACGGAGCGCATCAGGGCGAAGCTTCGCTCGAATCCGTCCGCATTGAGGTCGTCGAAGAAGAGCCCGCCAATCCCGCGGGGCTCACCCCGGTGCTTGAGGTAGAAGTATTCGTCACACCATCGCTTGTAGCGCGGATAGACCTCGGCGCCGAAGGGGGCGCAGGCCTCTCGGGCGCTATTGTGCCAATGGACGGCGTCCTCATCGAACCCGTAGTAGGGGGTGAGGTCGAAGCCCCCGCCGAACCACCAGACCGGCTTGGCCCCGTCGCGCTCCGCGATGAAGAAGCGCACGTTCATATGGGAGGTGGGCACATAGGGGTTCTCGGGATGCACCACCAGGGACACCCCCATGGCCTGGAAGCCGCGGCCCGCCAGCTCCGGCCGGCCCGCGCTTGCCGAGGGCGGCAGGCGCTCACCAAAGACGTGTGAGAAGTTGATCCCGCCCTGCTCGAAGAGGCCCCCCCCCGCCAGCACCCTGGTGCGGCCGCCGCCACCGCCCGGCCGTTCCCAGGCGTCCTCCCGGAAGTGGGCGACCCCATCGGCCGCCTCCAGGGCGGCGCAGATGCGGTCCTGCAGCTCCAACAGATAGTCCTTGATGGCCTGGGTGTCGGGCTGATCGCTCACGGCTGTCAACCCCGTTGGTCCATGGGGACATAGGCGCTCTCCGTGTGGCCCACATAGACCTGGCGTGGGCGGGCGATGCGTCCGCCTGGGATGCGGGTCTGCTCCCACCACTGGGCGATCCAGCCCGGCAGACGGCCGATGGCGAAGATGACGGTGAACATGTTGGTGGGGATGCCGATGGCGCGCAGGATGATGCCGCTGTAGAAGTCCACGTTGGGATAGAGCTTACGCTCGATGAAGTAGGGGTCCGAGAGGGCGATCGCCTCCAGGCGCCGGGCGATCTCCAGCAGGGGGTCGTTGCCGCAGAGTTGGGGCACCAACCCCTCCGCGACCTTGGCCAGCATCTGGGCCCGGGGGTCGAAGTTCTTATAGACCCGGTGCCCGAAGCCCATGAGCCGCACCTTGCTGTCCTTGGCCTTGGCGAGCTTCACATAGTCCTCCGGGGTCAGGTTGCCCTGGTGGATCTGCTCCAGCATGGTCAGCACCTCCACGTTGGCCCCTCCGTGCAGGGGGCCCCAGAGCGCGCAGACCCCGGCGGCGCAGGAGGCAAACAGGTTGGCCCCGCTGGAGCCCACCATGCGCACCGTGGAGGTGGAGCAGTTCTGCTCGTGGTCGGCGTGCAGGATCAGGATCAGGTTGAGCGCCTTGCGCACCACATCGGGGCAGATGTACTGCTTGTAGGGCTGGGAGAACATCATGTGCAGAAAGTTCGGCACATAGCGCAGGGCCGGGTCCGGGTAGATATAGGGCAGCCCCCGGGAGTGGCGGAAGGCGTAGGCCGCGATGGTGCGGATCTTACTGATCAGGCGCGCCGCCGCATGGCGGAACTGGGTCGCGTCCTCCAGCTCGTGGAGCTCCGGGTGGAAGCAGGAGAGGGCGTTGATCATGGCCGAGAGGATGGCCATGGGGGGTGCGGTGCGCGGAAAGCCCTCGAACTGGTGCTTCATCCCCTCGTCGAGGTTGGCGAAGCGGGTCAGGTCCGCCGAGAAGGCGTCGTACTCCGCCTGGGTGGGCAGGGTGCCGCAGATGAGCAACCAGGCCACCTCGATGAAG
>JBLMWY010000471.1:0-5688 GCA_050257475.1 Bdellovibrio bacteriovorus | reverse complement strand
GACGGCGATCGAAAAAAGATAATGGGGGACCGAGGAACGCGGCTCAGCGGAAGGGCGATCCATTCAATGGCCTCACGACAACGGGGCTGGACATGGACAGGGGACCCTGGGCTCCGACCGCAAGGTGTGCGCCGCCAAACCCCAAGGCGTGTCATGCTAACCGATTCCCGGGGCCTGGGGGAACTCCGCGCAGGCCCAATCTTTTGGATACCGCCATTGCCGCATCCAATCGCGACCTGGCAACACGAGGATCAATGGGACCCAAGCAAATACGACTGATCCGCGAGGCACTCCTGGTGCTCGGGGTCCTCGCCATCCTGAGCCTGCTCGCCCAGGGCCAGGTCGCCGCCACCGTGCTCATCATAGTCCCCATGGTCTTCCTGGCCTTCGGCCGGCGGCCGGACTAGATACGGCAGTCCATCGCCGTGACCGTCACGTTGATCGCTGGCCTTCGACCCCCACCCCGACCCTCAGCCCGCCCGGGGGAGGAAGAAGTCGCCCCTCGCCCCAGCGGGGAGAGGGGATGGGGTGAGGGGGGAACCTCACAACCCCCTGGTTCACACAGGGCAGGCATATTACGCGCTGGCCTGTCAGCACACCTGGGTCGCGGGCCCCACCGGATCGGAAAGGACAGTGCGCACCGCCAGGCAGAGCTGCGCCAGCTCGGCGTCACTGACGATGTAGGGGGGCATGAGGTAAATCAGTCGCCCGAAGGGCCGGATCCAGACTCCCAGCTCCACGAAGCGCCGCTGCAGGGACCGCATCTCCACGGGCCCCTCCAGCTCCACCACCCCAATCGCCCCCAGCACCCGAACATCCGCCACGCCAGGCAGGCCACGGCACGAGGCAAGCCCCGCATCTAAGGCCCTTTCGATCCGCGCGATGTTGGCCCGCCAATCCGAGGCCAGCAGGAGCTCAATGCTCGCGTTGGCCACGGCGCAGGCCAGCGGGTTGCCCATGAAGGTAGGGCCGTGCATGAAGACCCCGGGGTCACCGCTCGAGATGCCGTGGGCCACCCGCTCGCTCGCGGTGGCGGCGGCGAGGGAGAGGTAGCCGCCCGTCAGCGCCTTGCCAACGGTCATGATGTCCGGGCTAATGCCCGCGTGCTCGCAGGCGAAGAGGGCCCCGGTGCGGCCAAAGCCGGTGGCGATCTCGTCGGCGATCAGCAGGACCTCGTGACGGTCGCAGAGCTGCCTCACGGCGCGCAGATACTCGGTCGCGTAGAACCACATGCCCCCGGCCCCCTGGACGATGGGCTCCAGGATCACCGCGGCCAGCTCGTCGCGGTGCCACTCGATCAGACGCTCGAAGTCGGCGATGGCCGCCGGGTCCCAGGGGGCGCCGAACCGGCAGCTCGGCGCCGGGGCGAAGACCTGTTGGGGCAGGACCGCCCTGAACAAGTGGTGCATCCCGGTGACGGGGTCGCACACGGACATGGCGTTGAAGGTGTCCCCATGGTATCCGCGCCGGATGGTCATCAGCCGATGCTTGCCCGGCCGCCCCTGGGCCTGCCAGAACTGGAGCGCCATCTTGATCGCCACTTCAACGGAGACAGACCCCGAGTCGCACAGGAAGACATGGCTCAGCGGCCCCGGGGTCAGGTCCACAAGATGCTGCACGAGGCGCGCCGCCGGCTCGTGGGTCAGGCCGCCGAACATCACATGGGCCATGCGCCCAAGCTGGTCCTGGATCGCTTGATTGAGCACCGGGTGGTTGTAGCCATGGATGGCGCACCACCAGGAGGCCATGCCGTCGACCAGCTCGCGGCCGTCCATCAGCTCGATGCGGCAGCCCCGGGCGGCGCGCACCGCATAGACCGGATCCCGATCGATGGTGGACGTGTAGGGGTGCCAGGCGTGGGCCCGGTCGATGGCGAGGATCTGGTCGAGGTGCATAGGAGCGTCGCGAGTGGAGAGGCCGAGGAGCTTGACGGGCCTTGTACCGGTTGCGGCTCGCCGAGGATGATGGCGGAATGATCACCCCACACCGGCCCATTGTCATCGCCCACCGGGGGGCCTCTGGCTACCTGCCGGAGCATACCCTGGAGGCCAAGGCCTTGGCCCACGGACTGGGCGCGGATTTCCTGGAGCAGGATGTGGTGCTCAGCAGGGACGGCATACCCCTGGTGCTCCATGATCTGTGCCTGGACGCCGTCACGGACGTGGCCGCGCGTCACCCGCAGCGGGCCCGGGCGGACGGCCATTGGTACGCCATCGACTTCGCCTGGGAGGAGCTGCGAGGGTTGAGGGTCCGGGAGCGGCTGGATCCGTCCACCGGACAGCCTGACTTTCCGGGCCGCTTCCCCACCGGCGACCCGGGGGGCCCAGCCCCCTTTCGTCTCCACAGGCTCGACGAGGAGCTGACCCTGATCCGCGGGCTCAACCGCTCCACAGGCCGGGAGTCCGGGATCTACCTCGAGCTCAAAGAGCCCGCCTGGCATGAGGCCCAGGGCCAGGATCTGACGACGCCGGTGCTCGACGCGCTGAGACGCCATGGCTACCTGAAGGCCGGGGAGCTGGTCTACATCCAGTGCTTCGATCCCGCGACGCTGGAGCGGCTCCACCGTCTGGTCCCTCAGGTCCCCCTGATCCAGCTCATCGGCGAGCCGGCCTGGTGGCCGCGGCCGCCCGCGGACTATCCGGCCATGCGCACCGCCGCTGGGCTCGACCGGGTCGGCCGTTACGCGGCCGGTGTAGGCCCCTGGATCGGCCATCTCCTGGCGGGCACGGACCCGGGGGGGCGGCTCCGTTGCACGGACCTGGTGGATCAGGCCCATCAAGCGGGCCTGCGGGTGCATCCCTACACCCTGCGGCGGGACCTCCTTCCGCCGGGGTTTGCGACCTTCGACTCGGCCCTGGAATACCTCCTGGAGCTGGGGATCGATGGCATCTTCACGGACTTCCCGGACCTCGCGGTGCGCGGCCGGGATGCCTGGTGCCGCCGCCGAGCCGCTGGATCCAACTAACCGGTGCCCAGCTCCGCAGGTCGGGCTTCAGCCCGACTGCGACGCCTGGCGGTATCCGCAACGCCCCGGTCGGACTGAAGTCCGACCTACAGGGGCAGATACAGGACCGCCGGGGAATCAGGCCGCCTGGGCCCGCACCGCGGAGGCCTCGGGCACCCTGGCACCGGTGGCCCGGTTCAGGGCCGCGAGCACCGCCTTGAGAGCCGCGGCCACGGTGTCGCGCTCGATCGCCGCACCCGCCACCCGCTCTTCCTCCAGGTCGAGCTGGACATACGCGGCGGCCTCCGCGTCGGTGCCCTCGCCGATGGCGTGCTCCTGGTAGTCGATCACCTGGGCACTGACCCCAAAGGTCCGGGTCCAGGCGTCGACCAGGGCTGCGATGGCCCCCTGCCCTTCGCCCTTGAGGATCCGCTCGCCGCTTGGGGTGGCGACACGGGCCTCGATCCGATCATGGCCGTTGCGGTCCAGACGATAGCCCAGCAGCCGGTAGGACCCCTCCTCCGCCAGGAAGCGCTCCCGGAACAGGGCGTGGATACGCCCCGGGTCCATCTCGCCGCCCAGCCGCTCGCTCTCGCGCTGCACCGCCTGGGCCAGCTCCACCTGCATCCAGCGGGGCAGGCGCAGCCCAAAGTCCCGCTCCAGCACGAAGGCCACCCCGCCCTTGCCCGATTGGCTGTTGACCCGGATCACCGCCTCGTAGCTGCGGCCCAGGTCCGCCGGGTCGATGGGCAGATAGGCCACCTGCCAGGGATCCTCCGAACCCTGACGCTTGAGACACTTGGCAATGGCGTCCTGGTGGCTCCCAGAGAAGGCGGTGTAGACCAGCTCCCCCACCCAGGGGTGGCGCGGGTGCGTCGGGATACCAGTGCACGCCTCCACCACCGCCACGATCTCGTCCGGGCGGCTGAGATCCAGCTCGGGATCGATGCCCTGGCTGTAGAGGTTCAGCGCCAGGGTCACAATGTCCATGTTGCCGGTGCGCTCGCCATTGCCGAGCAGGGTGCCTTCCACCCGGTCCGCCCCCGCCAGAAGGGCCAGCTCCGCGGCCGCCACGGCCCCACCCCGATCGTTGTGGGTGTGCACCGAGAGGACGATGGAATCCCGCCGGCTGATCTGGGTGGCGAAATACTCCACCTGGTCGGCGAAGCTGTTGGGGCTCGCCACCTCCACGGTGGCCGGCAGGTTGATGATGCAGGGCCGCTCAGGGGTCGGTTGCCAGACGTCCAGCACCGCCTCGCACACCTCCACCGCATAGTCCGGCTCCGTGGCGGTGAAGCTCTCGGGCGAGTATTGAAAGGTCCAGTGGGTCGCCGGATAGCGCCGCGATTCCTCCAGCACCCACCGGGCACCCCGTCGGGCAATGGACTTGATCCCCTCCCGATCGGCGTCGAACACCCACTCCCGCTGCACAGGCGAGGTGGAGTTGTAGACGTGGACGATGGCGCGGGGGGCCCCCTCCAGGGCCTCGAAGGTCCGCCGGATCAGGTCCTGCCGGGCCTGCACCAGCACCTGGATGGTCACGTCCTCGGGGATCTGGCGGCCCTCGATCAGCCAACGCACGAAGTCGAAGTCCGGCTGGCTCGCCGCCGGGAAGCCCACCTCGATCTCCTTGACACCTAGGCGCACCAGGAGCTGCCAGAGTCGGCGCTTCTCCGCCACCCCCATGGGCTCCCTCAGGGCCTGGTTGCCATCGCGCAGATCCACGCTGGCCCACATGGGGGCCCGCTCGATGACCCGGTCGGGCCACTGGCGGTTGGGGAGCTGAACCCGCGGCGCGGGTCTGTACTTGCGGTGATCGAAGCGGCTCATGGTTGCTCCTCGCGATTATCCATGGTCCCTCCCGGCACTCAGGCACCGATGCGGGGCCTGAGGGGGAGCGGACAGTGCGATCGGGGTCCAGGTCTCGCCCGGGTGGGGCATCGAGACCACTCCAGTCCCGGTAAGGACTTGGAGCCTGGGGCTTGGGGCCTGGTGGGCCTTGGCCTTAAGTGCCGGCGGGTCAGCCGACGGGAGAAAGATTACGCCCATTGACCAGGCAGACGATTGCGAAAGGCCACCCCGCTCCTATCTCTATTGGCACTTTATTGCTAGATTGGTGGCTTTCGCGCCATCTTCTGATTTTCGCAACATGATCCTTGACAACTACGACCGACGCATCCTGGAAGAGCTTCAGCAGGATGGACGCATCACCAACCAGGAGCTCGCGGACCGCATCGGGCTCTCCCCTTCCCCCTGTCTTCGCCGGGTGCGGGCCCTGGAGGAGGCCGGGATCATCACCGGCTACCGGGCCCTGCTGGACGCCCAGCGTCTGGGGCTGAACCTCATGGCGCTGCTCAGTATCTCCATGGACCGCCACACCCCGGAGCGCTTCGAGCGCTTCGAGGCCGAGATCGCCGAGATGCCTGAGGTGCTGGAGTGCCTCTTGATCACCGGGCGGGAGGCGGATTACCAGCTCAAGGTCATAGTCCGAGACATGGACCACTACCAAGACCTGCTGCTGCGCCGGATCACCCGCATCGAGGGTGTTTCCGGGGTCCATTCCAGCTTCGTGCTGCGCCGCGTGGTGGAGCGCACCCGCTTGCCGGTGCGCTAACAGGGGGGCGGAGTACCCTGGGCCTGACGGCCGGAAAACCTCGCGGCGAGGCGGTCGCCGGGGCTGGCAGACACTGCGGACCCAAGGCCAGGATGCATCCCGTTACATTTCGTAACATATTGTCTTAGCA
>JBLMWY010000470.1:0-4836 GCA_050257475.1 Bdellovibrio bacteriovorus | reverse complement strand
CGTTCACCGCGGCGATAGGGCCCATCACTGCATGGCGCACCTCGATGGCACCGGCAACCAATCGGCCGGCCTGCACCCTCGCCTCGACCGCCACGACCTGGCCGATTCGCAGATCCCTCGGGGTTCCTGGGCGGTCGTAGATCGTGACGGGTTGATCCTCCCAGTAGTGCACCTCGACCCCATTCACCCAGATGCTTCCGAAGGCGCGAATGGTGCCGACGATCCCGGTGCCACCGATCCCCCGGCCGTCACCCGACGGCTGGTGACCCGTTCCGCCGATCCCTGAGCCGACGTCGTCCGCCGTGAGTCCGGTCCCGCCAAGCCCTCGTCCCGGCTCGGGCTCGGCGGCCGCGGTGACCACCGCCAGAACCGCCGCCAGGAGGCTGAAGAGGAGTCCGATGGCTAAGCGGTCAAACATGGCTCAGTGCTCCTCCGGGGGTGTTTGCGGTTCCGCATAGTAATAGACGCCGAAGCTCATACGGTGATTGGCATCGGGCGCGCCTTCCTGCTCCTGTGCCAGGGCACTGGCTTCGCGGTTCAGGGACAGGAGCGCCATCATGCCCAGATCATGCGCCAGTGACCCAAGGCGGGCGACTGCCTCAGGCGTCAAGCGGTCATAGTAGACCGCGCGCTCGATGAAGGGCCGCGGGCCACCGGCGAGGTTGTGGACGCATGCCGCGATGTGATCGTGGAGGTTACGGCCGACGAAGAAGGCGAGCTGCTCAAGGTCCTCCCGAGGGACCAGGGCCGCCTCCCGAAGCACCACACGACCTTGGGCGTCGTAGTGCGCGAGCCCCCGATCCAACCAGTCATCCAGCACGGCGCGCGGTCTGATGTCCTTACTCACCCGGGTGACCAGGGACTCGAAAGAGGGCCCGTCATCGGCAAACCTGGGCAGCGGGCGTGGTACGCCAGACCCGTCCGAAAAATCGGGGCTGCCTGCCCACAGGGCAATGACCTGAGCGCTCAGGGACACCGCCGCGGGGGCAGGCGCCGATTCGGTGTTGTCGTCGCCTGCGCGCAGCCGCCGCACGTCCTTGCGGTGGACCCCCGTCAGCAGGCTGATGCGGCTGTCGGTCTGGCGTCCGTCCGCAGGCCTGAAATCCGACTCCCCCACGGAGACGTACAACCCCTTGAGCAGGGCCGAGAGGGCCGGAAAGGTCACCCCCTCCCGGATTAGCAGCCGAACTAACGGGCGCAGCAAACGCGTTAGCGCCCGCATGAGCGCTGGATGCACCGACCCTTGCACTGGACTGGACTCCACCAAACGCCCTACCTCCGGCAACCACACCTCAGTGAATAGCTTAGCCTGCAGTGGGATGTTTTCCCACATCTTGACCAAAGCCCCTTTCCCTCATAGACTGTGGGTGTGCGTGGGAAACTTTCCCGCTTGCAGACGCAAGCTCAGATTTCAGGAGTAGATCTGCATGAAGGTTCACGTCACCAGGCACCTCCGGTCCCCAGGGGCCAAGGCTGCCGTCTATCTGGCCATGGCCGCCCTGCTCATCGTCGGCGCACCGGCCACGAAGGCATCGGATTTTGGTCAAGGCCGGGGGGCAACGATGGACGAGCCCGTTCGGGATTGGGGCTCCGCCCCAGGACCGACGATGGACCCGTTCGGCTCCAACAACCGTTTCGGTGAGCTCGGCAGCCCCGGACTCGAGCGTCAGTCGCGGTTCCAGGGACCGGGACGGCACCGGGTGAGCGGATTTGGCCAGGCGCCCTCCGGCACACCAGGGCGATTCGTCCACGGCCCCGGGTCCGGCGGTCGCGGACGTTAAAGCAGTGGTTCGAGGGGCGCCGTTGTGTACGCTGCGCCCGATCTCGATAGCCGCAAAGCAACACAGCAGACACGCAAGAGAACTGCCATGAAACACACCCATATCTTTGCCACCGTAGCCCTGGGCGCCTTCCTCGCAATGCCCGCGGCCGCACACCACATGAGCACAGATCCCGACTTCGTCGAGGAGCATATTCCGGACGACGCGCTCGACCAGCACAACGCAGCCGTAGACGCGGTGCTTGACATGGGTGTCGCCCAAATGGCCGGGGTTGTTCAGGGTCAGACGTCGATGAGCGGCAGTGAGATGGACCCCGCGGACATGGGCGATTACAGCGGACCATCGAACGCGACTGACCCGAACGCCCCCCGCAGCCCTCCCCTGGCCCCATAGTAACCCTAAGCGATAACGGGTCGGGTCCCATGAAGGCGCCGAACAACTAGCCCATCGCCTAACCTAACCCCCCAAGGGTGGGTGGTCCGACCTTGCGGAAGGACTGCCCGCCTTTTTCCGTTATCCTCCCTCCTCGGGGTCGCGATGGGGCCCTGCCTGGGGGTACGGACTGTAGGTGCTCTCCGTCATCCCGCCAACACCGCGGTCCCCAGGACAATGACGACCGTGGGGACCCTCGAACCCGATCCCGTGAAGGACTCGATGGCGCTCTGCCCGATCGGAGTGTCTTCAAGGGTCTCGCCACTAATGGCATATCCTGTTCTCAGGACCGGGGACTGAAGTCTGGCCTGGTCCATTCGCCCGCCAGCAGGAGGGGCTGAGCCCTCTGAGGACAGCAATATCGCTCTTAGTCCTTGATTCGGATCAAAGGCGCGGGATCGGGCACCCCTTAAGGTTCCCGAGGATCGCCGACCTGTGGCCCTCCTGCCTGACCCTAAGCCCTAGTCTAACCCTCAGGCCTTGCCCAACCCCGGGGCCCTGATGGAGCAGTTCATGTCAGAGCCAACTCCCTCGCCCCCTTCAGGCGGCCCATCGCCCAACCGCAGCGGCGGCGCATGGCGAACCTGGCGGATCCAGTGGCTAGACCCCTATTTGCGCAAGATGGGAGGGGCCTCCCACTCCAGCCCACCGCGGGTTAGCAACTCCGAGATCCTCTGGTCCTGGATCGGCGCCTGCCTCGGCATCGGGGCGGTCGCCTTGGTCGGCCTCTTGGTCCTCACCGAAGGGGGTGACCCCCTGCCCCTGATCGGTTCCATGGGGGCCTCCGCGGTGCTGGTCTACGGCGCTCCCCGCAGCCCCCTGGCCCAGCCGCGCAACCTGGTCGGCGGGCATGTCGTATCGGCTCTGGTCGGGGTGGCCTGCCACCAGCTCCTGGGCCCGACCCCCGAGCTGGCCGCCCCCCTGGCGGTGGGCACGGCCATCGCGCTCATGCAGCTCACCAAGACGCTCCATCCCCCCGGTGGCGCCACCGCCCTGATCGCCGTCGTCGGTGGCGAGGAGATCCATCGCCTCGGATTTTTCTATGTATTGGCGCCCGTGGGGCTTGGGGCCCTGCTCCTGCTGATCGTCGGCCTGTTGGTCAACAACATCCCCTCGACCCGCCGTTATCCCGAGTCTTGGCGTTAGGCGAGGCACCCACCGCTCAGAGAGACCGCGTCGGCCGCTCAGCGCAAGGCCCGAGGTGGCTAGGGCGCGCCGTCTCCCGACGACTTTGCTATGTTCGCCAGGTGCCGAGCAAGCGAGATCCACCGTTGCGATCCGGCCGCCGCCGGGGTTCCCAGGGCCTTTTGGGACCGGGGCCCGCGAGGGTCCTCGTCCTGTCGCTGATCCTGCTCGGGCACCTGGGCCTGTCGTTCGACGCGCCTGCCAGCGCCCAAGGTCGTGGTGTGGAGACCCACCATCACACCGAGCTAGCCCAGGCGGCTGGTGGGCCCGAGTCCCCGGGGAACACGCGCTGCGAGCATTGTTGTCACGCCCCCGCCCATCTGCGAGGAGGGTGACCGGCTCTTCAATCTGGTCAACCCGCAGCGGCTCTGGCTCGAGGCGCGGGTCGCCGAGTCCGATCTGGTGCAGATCTGCCAACCCGGGGGTGTCTGGTTCAGGGCCCAGGGCTTCCCATCCGTGTTCGAGGTGTCCCTGACCACAGGCGCCCGCCTGGTGGCCATCGGAGCCCTGGTGGAACCGGAGAGCCGCACCGTGCCTCCGATCCTCGAATTTCCGCGTCCGGACCCGCGGCTGCGAATCGGTCAGTCGGTGACGGCCGCGTCTTCACCGGCGAGGAGCAGGAGGCCCTGACGGTGCAGGCCAGCGCCCTGGTCAACGACGCAGGTGCCGATGTGGTCTAAGTGCAGACCGACGGCGAGCGCTTCGAGCGCCGGGTGGTTCGCACCGGGCTGCGCGGCGGCGAGCTGGTGGACATTGCGGAGGGCCTCGAGCCGGGACACCGGGTGGTCACCCGCGGCGCCTACCTGGTCCACCTGGCCGCCGGGGCGCCGGCTGAGGCCGGGCACGGCTACGCGCACTGAGGTCCGCCCCGTGATCGCCGCCCTCATCCGCTGGTCCCTGCGGGACCGACTCTTCGTCCTCGCCGCGGCCCTGCTGCTTCTCGGATATGGCATCCATCGGACCCTGCAGATGCCGGTGGACGTGTTTCCGGACCTCACGGCACCCACGGTCACAGTGCTGGCCGAGGCCCCGGGCCTGGCGCCCACGGAGATGGAGACGCTGGTTACCATTCCCATCGAGTCGGCCCTCAACGGGTCCTCCGGGGTTCGGCGCGTCCGCTCATCCACCGGCATCGGCTCGGCCATCCTGGGGGAGGTGATGTTCATCGCCCTGCGCTTCGAGGGCCTCGGGGACCCTGACCTCATGGCCCTCAAGACGGCGGCGGACTGGCCTCTGCGCCGTCGGCTCCTGGCGGTGTCCGGGGTGGCCCAGGTGGTCAACAGTGGTGGCGAGACCCGCCGGTACCAGGTGCTGGTGGAGCCGGTGAAGCTCGCCGATTACCGCATCGGACTCAACCAGGTCAGCGCCGCGCTCGCCGAGACCAACGAGAACACCTCGGCGGGCTTCCTGGTGGAGAACGACCAGGAATATCTGAATC
>JBLMWY010000469.1:0-4651 GCA_050257475.1 Bdellovibrio bacteriovorus | reverse complement strand
CACCAGGAGCAGGTCCGACTGCTCGGGGACCTGACCCGAGCGAAGATCCGTCTCCACCAGATCAAAGCCCTCACGCAGGCTCTCCTGGAGCAGCCGATAGGCCGGGTCCTGTCCACCCATGCCGAAGGGATTGGGCTCCGCGGAGGGGGGCGTATAGATTGCCAGGGTGCGCAGCACCCCCGGGGCGAAGCGCTTGATGCCCGCCTCGATGGCCCGCTCGAGCCCGGCCTTGTCCAGCGACTCGGGCAGCGGAAGGGGTTCGGCGCGCTCCCCGGACTCCAGGGCCAGGTAGAAATAGAAGGGTTTCGGATCCAGCAGTCCGATGACCAGGGGCTGGAAGCCGAAGCGTTCGTCGATCTGCTGGGCCAGGGCCGGATCGGCCCCGGGATCCTGTACGCTGAAGCTGAAGCGCCCCTTGGACCGCGACTCCAGGTCCTTCAGCAGGGACTCCAGGTCGGCGCTCAAGGCCGGTAAGGGCTCGGGTAGGGACTCGGGCCCGGAGACATAGGCCAGGAGCCTCACCGGATGGGGCAGTCCAGAGAATAGATCCCCTCCCCCCTGATAGCCGTAGAGCACCTTCTTGATGGAGCGTGTGATGTCGTACTCGGGGTTGCGCAGGCGCACGTCCAGGTCGGTCTCGCCCTGTACCTTGACCTCGATCAGGTCCTGAAAGCCCAGGTGCTCGAACTGGTCGCCGTACTTCACGACGAGATCGAAATAGGAGTTGACCACACCCGCCTGGTACTTGGTTGCGGTCTGGAAGGCCACGGGCCGCACCCCGTACTGCTCGCCGGCCTCCCGCTCCAGGTCCGGGTGGTCCGCCGGGTCCACCAGCTCCACCCGCACCCGGCCCTTGCCGGCCACCTCGTACTCCTTCAGCAGGTCCCGGATTTGGGGCACCAGAGGGGCCAGCAGGGGGTGGGTCTCGGCGCTGAAATAGCCGCGGATCAGGAGCGGCTCCTGGAGCTGGCCCAGATAGGTGCGGGTGGCGTCCGAGATGGTGTAGATCCGCCCCTGGGTCAGGTCCGCCCGGGCGCCATCGATCTGGTTGAGCCACAGGTTGCCAGCCAGCAGGTTGGCCGCCACCAGGGCGGTGACCAGCCCGAGACGACGGTGCCCCACCGGTCGATCCGAGTCCGCCGCCCAGCGCAGACGCTCCAGGCTGTAAACAGCCAACGCCAGAAAGGTGCCGACGATGCTCAGGTAGTAGTAGAGGTCCCGCAGGTCGATCACGCCTCGGGTGATGGAGTCGAAGCGGGAGCCGGAGCCCAGGAGCCGCAGGATCTCGCCCCCGCGATGGCCCAGGAGCTGGGTCAGGGCCTGAGAGCCCAGGAGGAAGAAGAAGGCACCCAGCAGGACGGCCCCGATCAGGGCCACAATGGGGTTGTCGGTGCGGGTGGAGACGAAGAGCCCGATGGCGATGTAGGCGGCGGCGAGCAGCAGGGTCGCCAGATAGGCCCCCAGGACCGGGCCCCAGTCCAGCGGTCCCAGCACCGCCACGGTGATGGGCAACGGAAGGGTCAGCAGGAGTGCGACTGCCACCAGCGCCCAGGCCGCGAGGAACTTACCCATCACCAGGCGCCAGGTGGGCACCGGCAGGGTCATCAACCCCTCCAGGGTGCCGGCGCGGCGCTCCTCGCTCCACAGCCGCATGGTGAGCGCCGCGGTGAGGAAGATGAGCAGCACCGGCATCCAGTCGAAGAGCGGCCGGGCGTCGGCGATGTTGCGGGCGAAGAAGGCCTCCACCCAGAAGAAGACGAAGAGGGCGACGCCCAGGAAGGCGCCGATGAAGATATAGGCCACCGGGGAGCCGAAGAAGGCACGGAGCTCCTTGCGGGCGATCTGCAGGACGTCAGACATGGGCAGCCTCCTTGACCGATGCCCCAGCGCCGCGGCGGGTGGCGGTCAGGTCGGCCGAGCCGGCCCCCTCGGAGATGGCCCCGAACAGGGCCTCCAGGTCTCGCCGCTCCGGCTCCAGACCGAAGAGGTCCCAGCCCGCCCCCGTCACCGCCCTGGCCACCGCAGGACCCAGGCCGTGCAGGTCGCCCCCTTCCAGGGCGAACCGGCGCCGCCGACCGTCGTCCTCCAGCAGGGCTACGCCGGCCACCCCCGGGAGCCCGGCCAGCACCGGCTGGACCTCGTTGGCGGGACGATCCAGGGTGACCAGCAGGCGGGGATGATGCCCGATGGCGTCCAGGGCGCTGTCCAGGGCCAGGTAGCCGGCACGCATGATCAGCACCCGCTCGCACACCGCCTCCACCTCCTGGAGGATGTGGGTGGAGACGATCACCGTCGCCTCCCGGGCCAGCTCGCGGATCAGGTCCCGCATGTGCTGGATCTGGGTCGGGTCGAGCCCATTGGTCGGCTCGTCCAGGATCAGGATCCTCGGTGAGTGCAGGATCGCTTGGGCCACCCCGAGGCGCTGGCGATAGCCCCGGGACAGTGTTCCGACCAGGGCGGTCGCCTTGGGGCCGAGGGCGGTGCGCTCGATGGCCTGGCGGATGGCGGCAGGTCGCTGCCTGGCCGGCATGCCGTGCAGCACGAACTGGTATTCCAGGGAGTCCAGCACCGTCTGCTCCGGATAGAGCGGACAGTTCTCCGGCAGGTAGCCGATGCGCCGCTGGACCTCCCGGCGGTGCTCGGCCAGGTCCAGGCCCTCGATGCGGATGGTCCCGCTGCTCGGCTCCAGATAGCCGGTCAGCATCTTCATGATGGTGGTCTTGCCGGCCCCGTTGTGGCCGAGCAGCCCGACGATCTCACCGTGACCGATGTCGAAGGACACTCCGGCCACCGCCATGAGCCCGCCGTAGCTGCGACTGAGGTCGCGAACCTCGATCATGGATGGCTCCCTATTGATCTGACTCGATGCGTTCTCGTGTGCCGGCGAGTCCTACCCGACTCCGGCAGCCGCCGTAAATGCCCCGGACCCCCGTTACGGGTCAAGTGACCGAATGTTCAGATTCGCGCGACCCCGGGCCTCTGCAGCACCCCTTGATCCATTGACGCAGGTCAATCAAGCGGGCCAAGCCCGGGATTCTTGAGAAGGATCAAGGTTGGGGCCATGCCTTCCGGCGACCCTGCCCGCGCAATGGCCGGAACCATTACAGGACGGTAATGGGGCCTATCCGGCCCTTTAGATTCCACCCATAGGTCTGCCGTCGAGCTCCAGCGGCCCGACGGTAAGCCTCAAGTCAACAGAGGAGTGCATCATGAAGAAAAAGAGCCGCGACCTTCGGCTGGCCCGGTGGGCTAGCCTCTGCGTGGGCCTAAGTCTGCTGGCCTTGGGGTCGGCGGCGCAGGCCGATCGCCCGGTCGGCAAGGCCGGAGTCGACTGGGGAGACCCCAAGGGCCAGGAGTGCGTAGACTGTCACATGACCGAGAGCCCCGGACTCTACTGGGAGTGGAACCACAGCCAGCACGGCCAGAACGGCGTCACCTGCCTCGACTGCCACCAGGCCAACGAAGGAGAGAAGGACGCCTTCATGCACGAGGAGGCCCTGATCTCCATCGTGGTGACCCCCAAGGACTGCTCCAAGTGTCACGAGACCGAGTTCCAGGAGATGGACGGCTCCCACCACGCCAAGGCCGGTCAGATCCTGGCCTCCCTCGACAACCTCCTCGGTGAGGTGGTGGGCGGACCCGAGGCCGTGAACGCGGGCTGTCGCCAGTGCCACGGCGCGGACCTGGAGTTCATCACAGAAGGCAAGAACAAGGGCCGGCCCACCCCGGGTACCTGGCCCAACACCGGCATCGGGCGCGGCAATCCCGACGGATCGCTCGGCTCCTGCACCGCCTGCCACGGCCGCCATCGCTTCTCTCGCGAGCAGGCCCGCACCCCCGACACCTGCGGCAAGTGCCACGTGGGCCCGGATCATCCCCAGATCGAGGTCTACAACGAGTCCAAGCACGGCATCATCTATCGGGCCAAGGTCGATGAGATGAACCTGGAGTCGGACAAGTGGGTCGCGGGCGTGGACTACTCCGCGGCCCCCACCTGCGCCACCTGCCACATGAGCGCCGGCCCCGGCATCGGCAAGACCCATAATGTCGGCGAGCGAATCTCCTGGACCCTCAGGCCCCCGATCTCCACCAAGATCAACCTGGTCAAGCTGGAGAACGGCGACGAGTTCGACGTTCCCGAGGGCAAGGAGATCCCCAAGGTGGGCGACGAGGCGAAGGGCTCCAAGGTCGTTGAGGTGCTCACCTGGAAGGACCGCCGGGCCAACATGGAGAAGGTGTGCTTCGGCTGCCACGCCACCAGCGTGGTGGAGGGCCACTACAGCCAGTTCGACGGCGTGGTCGACCTTTATAACGAGAAGTTCGCCAAGCCCATCGCCGCCGCCATGAACGACCTCAAGGAGAAAGGCTACATCACAGCCGCGCCCTTCGACGAGAAGATCGAGTGGGTCTGGTGGGAGATCTGGCACCACGAGGGCCGCCGCGCCCGCCACGGCGCCTCCATGAACGGCCCGGACTACACCTGGTGGCACGGGATCTACGACGTGGCCAAGCACACCTACTTCGAGTGGATCCCGGAGCTCAAGGAGACCGTTCACAAGAAGGACGGCAACGAAGAATACGCGACCGTCGTGCTGGAGAAGTACTTCAAGCCCATCGAGGGCCATGACTGGTACTTCAACGGCATGAGCAA
>JBLMWY010000468.1:0-5980 GCA_050257475.1 Bdellovibrio bacteriovorus | reverse complement strand
AGCAGGAGCGGGCGGGCTGCCGGATCGGCCAGGACTACCCGGGACCCATGGTCGATCATCTGGCCGCCGCCCGGGAGGCCCGTCATCGGCTGGTTGCCGTGCGACGGGGATCCGAGGCACGTTCCGAGGGCCGCTCCATCTTTCTGCAGCACGGCAGCCGTCGGCGTGGCGCGTCGCTGGCAGACCGGCGGCGGGTCGGTGACCGGGATGCGGGAGAGATGGCGGGGGGCACGGAATGAGCCACCGCAAGCCCATGCTGCCGCAAAGGGCCTGTGCCGCCTGCGGTCGCCCGTTCGCCTGGCGGCGGCGCTGGGCGCGCTGCTGGGAGTCGGTGCGTTATTGTTCCAGGCGCTGCCGGGGGCGCGCTGCCCAGTCCTTACGACGGAGGTGAGCGAATTGTGGTGAAGGCCCAAGCCCAGATCCTGGTCGGTCTGCCCCCAGAGCCGGTGTTCGTCTTCGTCGCGGAGGAGTTTCTGCGCAACTATCCGCGGTGGTCCCCCGAGGTCAGGCGCCTGGATCTGCTCACCCCTGGCCCTCTTCGCGTGGGGAGCCGGGCGCGTCAGGTCCGGGTGGATCAGGGGCGGCGCAGCGAGTCCACCTTCCGGGTGGTGGCCCTGGAGCCGCCGAGCCGGGTCGGTTTCGCCGAGGTCTCCGGTCAATTCGGGATCGAGTACCAGATGGACGCCCTCGGGGGTGGGGCGGGGTGTCGGACCCGATTGACCTTCGCCTTCGAGCTGCGGCGCATCGAGCTCTACATGAGGCCCTTCGAGAAGCGGATCCGCTCGGCCGTCCAGGAGGGGGCCGAGCGGGTGGTGCGCAACATCAAGGGATTGCTGGAGCGCGAGACGGCCCCAACCCTTCGGGTCAGGGCCTGAACACCACCAATTGAGGAACTGATGGACTTCACCGTCGCAAAAGACCCGGGGCTGATCCCCTTCGTGCTCTCCCAGATCCTGGACACCTGCATCAACGGCATCACCCTGTCGGATCCGGACCAGCCGGATAACCCCATCGTCTATGCCAACGAGGCCTTCGAGCTCATCACCGGTTACGATCGCGAGGAGATCCTGGGGCACAACTGCCGCTTCTTACAGGGCGACGACCAGGATCAGCCGGAGGTGCAGCAGATCCGCGATGCCCTAAGGGCGCACACGCCGGTCACCGTGACCCTGCGCAACTACCGCAAGGACGGGAGCCTCTTCTACAACCAGTTTTCCATTCGCCCCCTGCGCGACCCGGAGGGCCGGCTCCTCTACTACCTGGGGATCCAATACGACGTGACCGACAAGGTCCTGGCCGAGCAGGAGCTGGCACGCCTCAATGCCCTGCTGGCACGGGCGGGCGTGGATCCGCGGGAGATGGAGTCGGAGGCCTGAGGTGGGAGACCCGTAAGGACTTGGGCGCCCCGTCCGGTCGCCGACTTGATTAAAGTCCTTCGCCGGTTGGCCTCGGTTCGAGCAGAATAGGGCCGCGCCGGGCTTCCAGCGGTCACTGGGTCATCCAGCCCCAGCCCTCGCCCGGTTGCTGCTCGCCGCTGCCTCACCGCGGGCGCATCTGCCGCCCGCAGTCCCAGCCACTCATATCGCGTCAAAACTGTTCCTAAACCGACCCCATGCTGCGGCGCGTCCTACCCCTGCTGATCCTGAGTCTTGGCGTCGGGGGATTCCTCGCACTCAAGGCCACGAGGCCCAAGCCCGAGCCCGTGCCGCCCCAGGAGCGGGTCTGGCGGGTGGAGACCGCCGTCGTCACGCCGGGTTGGCACCGCCCCGAGCTGGCCCTGTTCGGCCGCGTGGAGGCCCCTGATCGGGTGCGGGCCGCCGCCCCCGTCGCCGGCCGACTGCTGGAGGTGCGGGTGCGCGACGGCGACCGGGTGGCGGAGGGTGCCCTACTGGCCCGCCTGGACCCCCGGGATCTGGAGCCGCGCCTAGCCCAGGCGCGCGCCGAGCTGGAGAAGGAGCGTCTGCGGCTGGTCCACGACCAGGAGGCCCTGGAGCAGGAACGGGCCCTGCTGCGGCTCGCGGAGGCGGCCCTGGCACGGGCCGACAAGGTGAAGGCCCAGAATCTGGGCAGCGCCTCCGACGTGGACCAGGCCAGCGAGCAGTTGGCCCGGGCGCGGCTCGCCGTCACCCTGCGCGAGCAGTCCATCGCCGAGCACCCGGCGCGACTCGCCTCACTCGAGGCCAGGCTGGCCGAGGCGGAGCGCGACGCCGCCCGGGGTGAGATCCGCGCCCCCTTCGCCGCCCGCATCGGGACCGTGGAGGCGGCGGCGGGAGATCAGCTCCAGCCCAACCAGACCATCCTCACACTCTACCCCGTCGACGGGCTCTATCTGCGCGCCAAGGTCCCGGGCAGCCGCAGCGACGAGCTGCGCGCCGCCCTGGAGCGCGGCGAGCGCCTCGGTGCCCGCGCCCACCACGCCGGACGCCTCTTCACCGCCAATCTGGAGCGGATCTCCGGCGAGGCGGACGCCCGGGGGGTGGATGCCCTGCTGCGCTTGGCGCCCGACGCCGATATCCCGCTCGGGGCCTTCGTCGATCTGGTGCTGGAGCGTCCCCCCGCCGCCGACACCATCATCCTGCCCTTTGCCGCCTTGAGCGGCGGGGAGCGCATCTTCGCCGTCCAGGAGGGGCGGCTGCGGGCCATCCCCATCCAGCGGGTCGGCGAGCTGGCGGAAGGCGGGGTGAGCGCGGTGCTGGTGCGTGCCCCTGAGCTCGGAGCCGGCGCGCGGGTGATGGTCACCCACCTGCCGAACGCGGTGGACGGACTCAAGGTGGAGGAGGCGACCGCGGTCAATCCCGCGGTCGCCCAGGAGGCCGGCCCGAGGCCGGCGCGATGAAACGCGGTCTGATCGCCGTTTTCGCGCGCCACAGGTTGCTCGCCAACCTGCTGATGATCCTGGTGTTCATCTCAGGCGCGGTGGCGCTCACGCGGATGAACATCCAGTTCTTTCCCACCTTCGCCCTGGACGTGATCTCGGTGCGGGTGGTGTGGAGCGGCGCCTCCGCGGAGGACGTGGAGAACGGCATCCTCATCCCCTTCGAGGAGCGCTTGAAGACGGTGGATGGGCTGAAGAAGATGACCGCCACCGCGAGCCAGGGGATCGCCGCCCTGTCCCTGGAGCTGCGCGAGGGGACCGATCCCCTGCTGGCCCTGGACCAGGTGCGCCAACGGGTGGACGAGTTCCGCAACCTCCCCAAGGACGCGGAGACCCCCCAGATCAGCCGGGTGTCCCGCTACGAGACGGTGGCGCGCCTCCTGGTGTCCGGCCCCAGCCTTGCGGACCTGCGCCCCTGGGTGCGGCAGTTCGAGCGGGAGCTCCTGGCCCGCGGCATCGACCGGGTGGATATCGCCGGGATGCCTCAGGAGCGCATCGCCATCGAGGTTCCGGGGCGGGTCCTGGAGACCCTGGGGTTGTCCCTGGACGGCATCGGGCAGCAGGTGGGTCGGCTGGCCCAGGATCTTCCCTCGGGGGTCGCCGGGGAGGCCGACGGGGCGCGGGAGATCCGCGGCCTGGAGCAGCGGCGGGAGCCGGTCCAGTTCGAAGACCTGGCGATCGTGAGCGACGAGCGCGGCCTGGTGCGCCTCGGCGACGTGGCCACCATCGTGCGGGAGGCGCGTCCGGGGGCCCTCACCCTGACCGAGGTCGAGACCGACCGCGTGCGCTCCCACGGCGCGGTCACGGTGGAGCTCCTGGTCCAGCGGGCGGAGACCGGCCACTCCCTGCGGGCCGCCCGGATCTTCGACCAGTGGTTTGCGGATACGGCGCCGACCCTGCCGCCCTCCGTTCAGATCAGCATCTTCGATGAGCAATGGCAGCTCATCCGGGACCGCATCGACCTGCTGATCACCAACGGGCTCCAGGGGTTTGTCCTGGTCATGGCCCTGCTCTTCATCTTTCTTCCCGGGCGGGTGGCCCTGTGGGTGGCCATGGGCATCCCGGTCGCCTATCTGGCGGCCCTGACCCTGCTCTGGGCCTTTGGGGGCAGCATCAACATGATCAGCCTGTTCGGGCTGCTGCTCACCTTGGGCATCATCGACGACGACGCCATCGTGATCGGCGAGTACGCGGAGTCCCGTTTCCGAATGGGGATGCCCCCGGCGGAGGCGGCGATCGCCGGGGCGCGGCGGATGTTCTGGCCCGTAGTGGCCTCCGCACTGACCACCGTGGCCGCCTTCCTGCCCCTGATGCTGGTGGGTGGGACCATGGGTAACATCCTGGGTGACATCCCCTTCGTGGCGGTGATGGTGCTGATCGCCTCCCTCATGGAGGTGTTCCTGATCATGCCCGCGCATCTGCGCTCCGCCTTCAGCCACCACGTGCAGCGCGTGACCCCCCGTTGGCGGCGTCGGGTCGACAGCGGGTTCGATTGGTTCCGCGAGCGCGTCTACCGGCCCCTGGTGGTGGCCGCCATCCGGCGCCGGGGGGTGGCCGTCAGCCTGGTGGCGGCCCTGATGCTGCTCGCGGTGGGCTTGCTTGCCGGCGGGCGCATCACCTTCGTCTTCTTCCCGACCCCCGAGAGCCAGATCGTCTTTGCCAACGCGACCTTCGTGGCCGGGACCCCCCGGGAGCAGACCCAGACCTTCCTGCGGGAGCTGGAGCAGGGGCTGGTGGCGGCGGAGCGGGAGCTGGGGGGTGGGCTGGTGGAGTCGGCGGTGGCCCGGCTGGGCTCCACGGTGGCGGTGGAGATCGGTGCCGGTGCCCAGGGGGATCAGCTCGCCTCCGTCCTGGTGCAGCTCGTCCCGTCGGAGCAGCGGGAGGTGCGCAATGAGCAGTTCCTGGCCGCCTGGCGTCGCCACCTGTCGCCCCCCGCCGGGATCGAGAGCCTGGTGATCTCCTCGCGTCGGGCCGGTCCACCGGGCCGCGACCTCAACGTGCGACTCACCGGCGACGACGCCCAACGGCTCAAGGCCGCGGCGCTGGACCTGGCCCAGGGCCTGGAAGGCATTGCCGGGGTCTCTGACATGACCGACGACATGCCCTTCGGTCGCGAGCAGCTCATCTACCGGGTCTCGCCGGCGGGTCAGGCCCTGGGTGTGACCACCGAGCTCCTGGGTAGGCAGCTTCGCGCGGCCTTCGACGGCTACCTGGCCCAGCTCGTCCAGGTGGGCCAGGACGAGCTGGAGGTGCGGGTACTCCTGCCACGGGAGGAGCGGACCCGGCTCGACGCCCTGGAGCAGCTCAGCATCCGGGTCCCCAGCGGGGCCTTCGTCCCCCTGGCCACGGTCGCGCGCTGGGAGACGCGGCGCGGCTTCGAGGCCCTGCGCCATGCCGATGGGCGTCTGGCGGTGGAGGTCACCGCCGATATCGATCGGGCCCAGAACACCCCGGATCAGGTGCGGCTTGCCCTGGAGCGGGACCTCTTGCCGGACCTGGTGACCCGCTACGGGGTGAGCTACAGCTTCGAGGGGCGGGCGGCGGATCAGCGCGAGACCCTGGGGGACATGCGCCTGGGCGGGATCCTGGGGCTGGGGCTCATCTTCCTGATCCTGGCGGCGGTCTTCTCCTCCTGGGGCTGGCCCCTGGTGGTCATGACCTCGATCCCGCTCGGGCTCATCGGGGCCATCTTCGGGCACTGGCTGCTGGGGATCGATCTGACGCTCCTGTCCATGTTCGGCCTCTTCGGGCTATCGGGCATCGTCGTGAACAACGCCATCATCCTGGTCAGCATGTACCAGGAGCTGCGCCAGACCGGCATGGAGGTGGAGCCGGCCCTGGTGGAGGCGGCCTGCTCGCGCCTGCGGGCGATGCTGCTTACCTCCGCCACCACCGTGGTGGGGCTCGGGCCCCTGATCTTCGAGACCAGCCTCCAGGCCCAATTCCTCATCCCCATGGCCGTGTCCCTGGCCTTCGGGGTCGGCTTCGCTACCGTGCTAGTGCTGATCTTCACCCCGGCGCTGCTGTCCGCCCATGAGGCCCTGCACCTGCGCGTCTCGCGCTGGCTGAGCCCAACGGCGGAAGCGAGGGCCTAACGGAGCCCCG
>JBLMWY010000467.1:0-8698 GCA_050257475.1 Bdellovibrio bacteriovorus | reverse complement strand
GTAACGGGTCTGTATTAGCCCTTGCTAAATAAGAAACTGCTTATATAATCTGCCACATCGTATCCACAAGGCAATTTTATAGGAGCTGTAGCAATGGGTATTCTTGGTGTTCTTGCCTCTGTTGCCCTTCTGGTTGGTGGAGTTCAGACCACCATGGTGCTCGCCGAGAACGACCGTCTCGCCGCCGAGGAGTCCAAGTCCCCGGTGGTCGAGGTCCAGGCGATCCAGACCGACACCAGCGCCACCGCCCCCTTCGAGCTCTAAGGCTCGATTGAGGTCCCGAGGGGCAAGCCCCGGTGCCGAAAGGCGCCGGGGCTTTTGTTTCAGGGGCGCAAACTGCGACGAGGTTCCTGTCGCGGCGTCCTGATCCACGGGCTCTTGGGGTATCCTTTTTGCCGCTCTCCCCCCCGCAAGGGGGGCTGGGCCGACACGGGGAGCCTCCATGTCCAAGCCCGAGGAAACCATCAGATTCACCGTCTCTCTACCGCGCCCCTTGCTGGACGAGCTGGATCGGCGGCTGGTCCGCCAAGGCTATGCCTCTCGCTCTGAGCTGGTGCGCGACCTGATCCGCGAGCGTTTGGTCGAGGAGGCCTGGGAGGACGGGGACCAGGAGGTGGCGGGGGTGCTGACCATCGTCTACGACCACCATCAGCGGGAGCTGACCCAGCACATCCTGGATATCCAGCACCGTCAATTCGTCCATGTGGTGGCCAGCACCCATGTCCACATGGATCACCACAACTGCCTGGAGACCATCATCATCCGCGGCCGACCCGCGGAGATCGAGCGCCTTAGTCTGGAGATCGGTGGTCTCAAGGGGGTGCGCTTTTCGGACCTGACGCGTGCCTCCAGGCTCGGGTATTGAGTTGGCCGGTCGTGGTCTCTGGTGGGTGCTCGCCCTCTTCGGCCTCGGGGCCCTGATCCTGATCCCGTTGGTTGCCCAGGTGGGCTTCCACTGGCTCGTCGCCTTGGGGCTCGCGCTCTTGTTTGGGCTGGGAATCCTGTATGCCCTTCACATTGGCACGGCGAACCGCCGCCTTCTGGCGGTCCAGAAGGAGCTGACGCAAGCCCAGGTGAGCCAGCGGCGCGCCTTCGAAGACCTGGAGGCGGCCAATCGGGGTCTCGAGGCGGAGCGCGCCAAGCTGCGGAGCATCACCGAGACCGCCGTGGACGGTATCTTCCTGCTCGACGGGGAGGGCCGGATCGCCTACGCCAACCCCGCGGCAGAGCGCATCCTCGGGTACGGTCCCGGGGAGCTGCTCGGTCGCGACGCCCATCTGAGCCTGGCGACGCCCGAGCTGCGTGACCAGGCCCATCGGGCCTACCGGCGCTACGCCGAGAGCGGGACCGGCCCCGTCCTGGGCACCACGCGCCCCCTCCAAGCGGTGCGCCGCGATGGCAGTCAGGTGCCGGTGGAGCTATCCATAGCCCCGCTCAGCCTGGACGGTCAGCAGCACGCCATCGGTGTCATGCGCGATGTCTCGGCGCGCCTGCGCATGGAGCAGGAGCTCCACGAGAGCCGGGGGAACCTTCAGAGCCTGATGCAGGAAAACCGAACCGGCATCTTGGTCCTGGACGCTCGGGGCCGGGTTCAGTTCGCCAACGCTGCCGCCGAGTCTCTGCTGCCGCGCGGGCCTCAGGGTTTGCTGGGCACCGACTTCGCGCTGTCACCCGTCGCCAACGGCCCGAGTGGATCCGCCGGCGAGATCCCCATCAAACGCAGCGACGGCACCGAGGGGACGGCCGCGGTGGCGGTCACCGAAACACGCTGGCAGGGTGCCCTGGCCCGTCTGGTGATGCTCCACGACATCACGGAGCGCAAGGCGGCCGAGCAGCGGATGCAGCAGCTTGCCTTTGAGGACGGGCTGACCGGACTCCCGAACCGGGAGCTGTTCTCGGACCGGCTGGAGCAGGCCATCGAGCTGGCCCAGCGGGAGCGCAAGGGCCTGGCCCTGTTGTTCATGGACCTGGACCGTTTCAAGCAGGTTAACGACTCCTTGGGGCATGGGGCGGGGGATCATCTGCTTCGGTCAGTGGCTCAGCGGCTGCGTGCCCTACCGCGCGCCTCCGACACCATCGCCCGGATGGGGGGCGACGAGTTCACCGCTATCTTCTACGACGTCCCGGACGTGGTGGCCGCCGAGGGTCTGGCGCGGCGGGTGCTCCAGTCCTTCGCGGAGCCCTTCGACCTCGAGGGGGCCGCCTTTGTGGTGACCCCAAGCATCGGGATCACCCTCTACCCCATGTTGGCGACGGATCCGGACGTGCTGTTGCGTCAGGCGGACTCGGCCATGTACGAGGTCAAGCGCTGGGGTGGCAACGCCTTTCGCCTTTACAGCGAACAGATCACCCTGGTGAGGCGCTCCCGGCTGGCCCTCGAGAAGGAGCTGCGCGCGGCCTTGCGCGATGGGGACTTTGCCCTCTTCTACCAGCCCCAGGTGGCCCTCGACTCGGGGCGCTGTATGGGATGCGAGGTCCTGCTGCGCTGGAGTCACCCGACCCGGGGCCTCCTGTTGCCGCCTGGCTTTCTGCCCCTGCTGGAGAGCACCGGCCTGATCTTGGATGTGGGCGCCTGGGTCCTCGATGAGGCCTGCCGCCAGCTACGTCAGTGGCTCGATCAGGGGGAGGAGCCTCCCACCCTGTCGGTCAATATCTCGGCCATCCAGGCCGAGCGCAGCGACATCCACGCGCTGGTCGCCCAGGCCTTGGCCCGCCATCGGGTCGAGCCCCGGTATCTGGCGCTGGAGATCGCCGAGACCACCCTGTTCTCCCGCCTTACCGAGGTCGCGGACCTGGTGCGCGACCTGGCAGAGCTGGGGGTGGAGGTGCACATCGACAATTTCGGGACCGGGTATGCCTCCTTGGCCATGATCAAGCAGTTGCCGGTCAAGGCGGTTAAGCTCGACGGGGCCTTGGTCACTGCCTTGGGGATCGAGGCGTCCGACGAGGCCCTGGTGCGGGCCACCCTCACCATGGCCCAGGGTCTTGGCAAGCGGGTTATCGCCGCGGGGGTCGAGACCCCCGATCAGCTCGCCAGGCTGCGGCGCCTGCGCTGCGATCTGGTTCAGGGCTTCCTGGTGGGGCGGCCAATGCCCCCCGCCGCCCTCGGCGCGTGGCAACGTCAGCGGGTCCCCGTGGCGCGGGTCGCGGTCTGAGACTGAGCTCGCGCCTGCCGAACCTGGCCTCGCCTGGTCGCGGCGCCGATCTCGGGGCAGAATGGGGGTGTACTCGACCCCACGCCGCCATGAACCCGTCCCAGCCCCGAGCGCCCCATCTGCCGTCGTTCCGAATCCGATTGGTTACCCTCGATCTGGACGACACCGTCTGGCCCTGTGCGCCGGTGATCCAGGCGGCGGAGCTCGCCTTGCTGGACTGGCTGGGCACCCGGGCGCCGCGATTCCTGGAGACCCACGATCCGGCCAGCCTGCGCGAGCATCGCCGTCGACTGATGCGCGAGCGACCGGAGATTGCCCATGACGTGACTGAGCTCCGTCGCGTCTCCCTCGGCGAGCTGTTGGCTCAGCAGGGGCTGGCCCAGGAGCGCGCGCAGGCCCTGGCCGAGGAGGCCCTGGCGGTCTTCCTCGACCACCGCAATCGCATCGAGCCCTACGCCGATGCCGCCCCCGCTCTGCGGCGGCTGGCCGCGCGCTTCCACCTGGTCTCCATCACCAATGGCAATGCCGACCCCGAGCTTACGCCCCTGCGCGGGGTCTTTCGGCACCGGGTCAATGCCGCCGAGGCGGGCGCCTCGAAACCGGACCCCGCGGTCTTCGAGCGGGCCCTGTCCCTGGCCCGATGCGCCCCGGCCGAGTGTCTGCACGTAGGGGACGAGCCCTACCTGGACGTCGAGGCGGCCCGCCGCCTGGGCATCGCCACCGTCTGGGTGAATCGTCAGGGTAGACCCTGGCCCGGAGAGCTGGCGCCGCCGCTGCGCACGGTGACCAACCTGCATCAGCTTGCGGACTGGCTGGAGTCCATGCCGCCTCGGGCGGCGATCGGCGACGGAGACCGGGATGGAGTTTGATCTGATCGCCCGCCAGGGGTTGGCCCGGCGGGGACGCCTGACCTTCGCGCGCGGTCGGGTCGAGACCCCCGCCTTCATGCCGGTCGGCACCTACGGCACCGTCAAGGCCATGACCCCGGAGGAGCTCCAGCAACTCGGGGCCCAGATCATCCTGGGCAACACCTTCCATCTCATGCTGCGCCCGGGGACCGAGGTCATCCGCCATTGCGGGGACCTGCATCGGTTCATGCACTGGGAGGGCCCCATCCTCACCGATTCGGGTGGCTTCCAGGTCTACAGCCTGGGGGAGCTACGCAAGATCACCGAGGACGGGGTGCGCTTCCGCTCCCCCGTCGACGGCAGCCCCGTTTTCCTGAGCCCGGAAATCTCGATGCAGGTCCAGCGAACCCTGGGCTCGGACATCGTCATGATCTTCGACGAGTGCACCCCCTATCCGGCGGACCTGGAGACGGCGCGTGTCTCCATGGAGCTGTCGCTGCGCTGGGCGGCCCGCTCCCGCGTGGCCCATGGCGACAACCCCGCCGCCCTCTTCGGGATCGTCCAGGGGGGGATGCACGAGGTGCTGCGGGAGCGCTCCCTGGCGGGGCTGGTGGAGATCGGATTCGACGGCTACGCGGTGGGCGGGCTCTCGGTCGGCGAGCCGGAGTCTGACCGGCTGCGGGTACTGGACTTCCTGTCGGACAAGCTGCCGGCCGAGCGGCCCCGTTACCTGATGGGGGTGGGCACGCCGGAGGACATCGTCGCGGCCGTGTGCCGGGGGATCGACCTCTTCGACTGCGTCATGCCCACCCGGCATGCGCGCAATGGCTGGCTCTTCACCCATCACGGAACGGTCAAGATCCGCAATGCCGCCCATCGCGCCGATGAGGGCCCCCTTGATCCCCTGTGCGACTGCTATACGTGCAGGAACTACAGCCGTGCCTACCTCCACCATCTGGACAAGTGCCGCGAGATCCTGGGCTCCCGCCTCAACACCCTGCACAACCTGCACTACTACCAGGACCTGATGCGCGGCCTGCGCCTCGCCATCGAGACGGGCACCTTGACGGACCACCTGGCCGAGCTCAGGCGTCTGCGAGAACCGACCTAACGTCACCCCTGCTGTGACATAATGCGCGGCTGATTCAGCCTGGCGGTGGCCTGGTCGGCCGCCGTCCCTCCAACCCTAGGGGATCCCTATGAGCTTCTTCATCTCCGACGCCCTGGCCGAGGCGCCAGCCGCCGGTGCCTCCGCGGGCGCCGACCCCTTCATCAGCCTGCTGCCGCTGGTGCTGTTCGCGGTGGTCTTCTATTTCCTGCTGATCCGTCCCCAGTCCAAGCGCCAGAAGGAGCATAAGCGCATGGTCGAGGCCCTCGCGAAGGGCGACGAGGTGGTCACCATGGGTGGCATCGCCGGGCGCATCGCCGATCTGGGCGACAACTTCATCATGGTCGAGATCGCCGACGGGGTTCAGATCAAGGTGCGCCGCGCCGCCGTGGAGTCGGTGATGCCCAAGGGCTCCCTCAAGGACCTGTGAGCCGTGTCCGGCACCTCGGGGCGCCCGGAGGAGGGCGCCAGAACCCGGATCGGCCCTAGGTCTTCCGCTGAACCACCCGAGGCCGCCCGGTAGCGACCTCGTCCATGCGATTGGAACCGCCATGAACCAGTATCCCTTGTGGAAGAACCTCCTGATCCTGGGTGTGATCCTGCTCGGGCTCGCACTTGCCCTGCCCAATGTGTTTTCCCAGGATCCGTCCATCGAGATCTCCGCCAACCGCGGTGCCAGCGTTACCGAGGGCAGCGTGGGGGAGATCCGCGGGGTCCTGGAGAATGCCCGGGTGCCGCTCAAGCGGATCGATACCCTGGAGGGCGGCAAGCTGCTGGTGCGCTTCGCCAACTCCGGCGACCAGTTGCGCGGACAAGAGGCGATCGAGAACACCCTTTCGGAGCGCTACCGCACCGCCCTGACCCTGTCGGCGGATCTGCCCGGATGGGTGACCGCCCTGGGCCTCAAGCCCATGAACCTGGGGCTAGACCTGCGCGGAGGCATCCACGTGGTGATCGACGTGGACATGGACGCCGCCCTGGATCAGGCCCTGGAGCGCTACGTGGGTGACATCCGTACCCAGTTGCGGGACGCGAAGGTCCGCTATCTCACCGTGGCGCGGGAGCAGGGCCGCATCCTGGTCAAGTTTGCGGACGCACAGAGCCGGGACGCGGGCGAGAAGGTCATACGCGGGGAGTTCCGGGATCTCGATCTCGAGACCTCCGAGGCCGGTGAGGACTTCCTGGTCATGGTCATCTTGCCCCCGCAGCAGCAGCAGCAGATCAAGGAATTTGCCCTCAAGCAGAACGTCACCACCCTGCGCAACCGGGTCAACGCACTCGGCGTGGCCGAGCCCAACATCGCCCAGCAGGGTGAGCGACGCATCGTGGTCCAGCTCCCCGGGGCCCAGGATCCTGGGCGGCTCAAGGAGATCCTTGGGGCCACGGCGACACTCGAATACCGACTGGTGGACACCGAGCACAGCGTGGCCGACGCGGAGGCCGGGCGGGTCCCGGTGGGCAGCCGGCTCTACAAGGACCGAGAGGGCCGGCCGGTCCTGCTCAACCGCCGTGTGATCGTCACCGGCGACCAGATCACCGACGCCTCCGCCGGCTTCGATCAGCAGAGCGGCACCCCGGCGGTCTTCGTGAACCTCGATGGCTCAGGCGCCCGGCGCATGCGCGAGGTGACCACCGAGAACGTGGGCAAGCCCATGGCCGTGGTCTTCATCGAGAACCGCACCACCACCAAGCACGTGGACGGTAAGCCGGTAAAGCGCACGGAGAAGGTCGAGGAGGTGATCAGCGTCGCCACCATCCGGGAGCCCTTCGGCCGGCGCTTCCAGACCACGGGCCTCGACAGCTCCGAAGAAGCCCACAACCTCGCCCTGCTGCTGCGCTCCGGTGCCCTGGCGGCACCGATCCAGATCGTCGAGGAGCGCACCATCGGCCCCAGCCTCGGTCAGGACAACATCGATCAGGGCCTGCGGTCTGTGCTGATCGGTCTGGGTCTGGTCGTGGTCTTCATGGCGATCTATTACAAGACCTTCGGTCTCATCGCCGACCTGGTCCTGGTGGTCAACCTGGTGCTCATGGTGGCGGTGCTTTCGCTGCTGCAGGCCACCCTGACCCTGCCCGGCATCGCGGGCATCGTGCTCACCGTCGGCATGGCCGTGGATGCCAACGTGCTCATCTATGAGCGCATCCGTGAGGAGATCCGCAACGGAAACTCGCCCCAGGCGAGCATTGCGGCCGGCTATGAAAAGGCCCTGTCGACCATCGTGGATGCCAATCTCACCACCCTGATCGCGGCCATCGTGCTCTTCAGCTTCGGCACCGGACCCGTCAAGGGCTTCGCCGTCACCCTCTTCATCGGCATCCTGACCTCCATGTTCACCGCCATCATGGGCAGTCGTGCCATCGTCAACCTGGTCTACGGCGGTCGCCGCCTGGCCAAGCTCGCCATCTGACACTCGTCCATCCGACACTGGAGACGCGCCATGGAGCTCTTCAAGCAGACCAACATCGACTTCATGCGCATCCGCATGCCGGCCCTGGTGCTGTCGACGGTCGTCAACCTGATCGGTATCGCGTCCCTGATCTTCCAGGGGCTCAACCTGGGGCTCGACTTCACCGGCGGAACCGTCATCGAGGTCGGCTACAAGGCCCCGGTGGAGCTCGCCGAGGTCCGAACGGCCCTCACCGAGGGGGGCTTCCAGGGGCCGACGGTGCAGCACTTCGGCAGCTCCAGGGACGTGATGATCCGTCTCCCTCCGACCGCCGAGACCGACAGTGCCACCCTGGGTGACCGGGCCTTCGCCGCCCTCTCCCGAGGCGCGGGGGAGGGTCAGGTGGATCTGCGCCGAGTCGAGTACGTGGGTCCCCAGGTGGGCCAGGAGCTGGTGGAGAAGGGGGGGCTCGCCGTCCTCTATTCCCTGATCGGCATCCTGATCTATGTGGCGGTGCGCTTCGAGTGGCGGCTCGCGGTGGCGGCCATCATCGCGACCGTGCACGACGTGATCGTGACCATGGCCGTGTTCTCTCTGTTCCGGATCGAGTTCGATCTCACGGTCCTGGCGGCGGTGCTGGCCGTCATCGGTTACTCCCTGAACGACACCGTGGTTATTTTTGACCGCATTCGCGAGAATTTCCGCAGAATCCGCAAGGGTACCGTGCTGGACATCGTCAACCGGGCGGTCAACGACACCATGTCGCGAACCATCATCACCTCGGGGACCACCCTGATCGTGGTTCTGGCCCTGTACCTCTTCGGCGGCCAGGTGATCCATGGCTTCGCGCTGGCCCTGGTGGTGGGCATCGGGGTCGGGACCTATTCGTCCATCTATGTGGCGAGCAGCGCCGCCGTGCTGATGGGGATCAGCCGGGCTGACCTCATGCCCGTCCCCAAGGAGGGCTCGGGGGTGGACGCCCGGCCCTAAGGGCAGGGTCATCCGTGGGGACCTGGACGGGACCCGCGTGGCCGGGTCCCCTCTCGGCTGCCCTCGTCGCGCCCTTTCTGGCCTTGCTGGCCCTGGTGTCTGTGGGCTGTAGCAACGGGCAGGACCCGGTGCTAGAGATCACCGGGCCCACCATGGGGACCTACTATGTGGTCAAGGTCCCTCGGTCTCCGGCTCGGGTGGACGCCGAGG
>JBLMWY010000466.1:0-2642 GCA_050257475.1 Bdellovibrio bacteriovorus | reverse complement strand
ATCCTGGGCGGTTTCGACCTCGGGCTGGACTACCCGGAGCTGGACCCGGCGCTCCTGGTGTGCGCCACGGAGCTCCGCACCGAGGAGGAGATGCAGGCCTACGCGGCCAAGCTCGCCCGCGTCATCGCCACCCGGACCCAGGCCCGGTGCCCGGTGGAGCCTAAGTTTTCCTGAAGATGTGGCGAGTAGCGAGTGGCGAGGGCCGAGATGACGGGGCCTGCACGCTTGCCGCGCGCCGCCCCGTTAGGCCGACCCGAAGTGTCCCCTCGTTCCTCGCCACTCGCTACTCGTCACTCGCCACTCAATTGGAGGCACCCATGGCCCAGACCGCACTGCAAGGCAACCCCGTCAACCTGAGCGGCGAGCTCCCCGCCGTCGGTTCCAAGGCGCCGGACTTCCGCCTCGTCGCCAAGGACCTGAGCGACAAGACACTCTCAGACTACGCCGGCAAGAAGAAGCTGCTGAACATAGTCCCCAGCCTGGACACAGGCGTGTGCGCGACCTCCACCAAGAAGTTCAACGCGGCCATGGCGGGCCGGACCGATGCGGTGGCCCTGGTGATCTCGGCGGACCTGCCCTTCGCCCAAGGCCGCTTCTGCGACGCCGAGGGCATCGACAACGTCGTCGGTCTCTCCATGATGCGCTCGCGTAACTTCGCGAAGGACTATGGGGTCCTGATCGCGGACGGCCCCCTGGCCGGCATCACCGCCCGGGCCGTGGTGGTCCTGGATGCCAAGGACCAGGTGGTCTATACGCAACTGGTGCCCGAGATCACCCAAGAGCCCGACTACGACGCGGCCCTCGCCGCCCTCTGATCCCCGAGTGTCAAAGACGGGCGGCCGGCGGGCCGCCCGCCCTTTGGAGACGTACCCCCATGTCGAGCCCCCCGATCCTGATCCAGGAGCAGTCGAGACCCGGACGCCGTGCCAGTGCCCAGGCCCCGTTGACCAGCCCAGTCTCGACGGGGATCCCGGAGCACCTGCGCCGGACGCGGCGTCCCGCCCTCCCCGAGGTCTCGGAGCTCCAGGCGGTGCGCCACTACACGCGGCTGTCCCAGAAGAACTTCTCCATCGACACCCACTTCTACCCCCTGGGCTCCTGCACCATGAAGTACAACCCCAGGGCCTGCAACACCCTGGCGATGCTCCCGGGCTTCCTCGCCCGCCACCCGGCGGCGCCGGAGTCCCACGGGCAGGGGCTCCTGGCCTGCCTCCATGAGCTGCAGGAGATGCTGAAGGAGGTCACGGGGATGCACGCCGTCTCCCTGGCCCCCTCCGCGGGGGCCCAGGGGGAGCTGGCGGGGGTGGCCATGATCCGGGCCTACCATCAGGCCCGAGGGGACGTCGCTCGCACCGAGATCCTGGTGCCCGACGCCGCCCATGGGACCAACCCCGCCTCCGCCGTCATGTGCGGCTTCCAGGTCCGGGAGATCCCCACCGGCGCGAACGGCGACGTGGCAATCGAAGCCTTGCGGGCGGCCGTGGGCCCCCAGACCGCCGGCATCATGCTCACCAACCCGAGCACCGTCGGGGTCTTCGACCGCAGCATCGAGGCCATCGCCCGCATCGTCCATGAGGCGGGCGGGCTCCTCTATTACGACGGTGCCAACCTGAACGCCATCCTGGGCAAGGTCCGGCCCGGTGATATGGGCTTCGACGTCATCCACATGAACCTGCACAAGACCTTCTCCACCCCCCACGGGGGCGGCGGGCCGGGCGCGGGTCCGGTGGGAGTGTCGCGGCGCATGGAGCCCTTCCTGCCTGTGCCCCTGGTGGCCCGGGACGGCGAGGACTACCGTTGGCTCACCGAGCGGGAGCGGCCCCAGAGCATCGGGCGGCTCACGGCCTTCGGCGGCAACATGGGGATCCTGCTGCGGGCCTATGTCTATGCCCGGATGCTGGGGCGCGAGGGCATGCGGCGGGTCTCGGAATTCGCGACCCTGAATGCCAACTACCTGATGGCCCGGCTGAAGGAAGCCGGATTCGAAGCCGCCTATCCGGAGCGCCGGGCCAGTCACGAGTTCATCGTCACCCTCAGGCGCGAGGCCCGGGAGCTCGGGGTCACCGCCATGGACTTCGCCAAGCGCCTGCTCGACTACGGCTACCACGCCCCCACCACCTACTTCCCGCTCTTGGTCCCCGAGTGTCTCCTGATCGAGCCCACGGAGACCGAGACCAAGGAGGAGCTGGACGGCTTCGTCGCCGCCCTAGTGGCGATCCGGGAGGAGGCCCGCACCGACCCCGAGCGGGTGAAGGGCGCCCCCCACACCCTCCCGGTGCGCCGCCTGGACGACGTGCGGGCGGCACGCCAACTGGATCTCGCCTGGCGTCCCGAGTAGCCGGAGGTGGCGAACCACAACGTCCGCGGCTGGCGGCGCCTCATCTATGCCTTCGGCTATTCCATGCAGGGCCTCAAGGCCTGCTTCCGGGCCGAGGAGGCATTCCGTCAGGAGCTGTTCCTGCTGCTCTTCCTCGGCCCCCTGGCCCTCTGGCTAGGGGAGACCCCGGTGGAACGGGTGCTACTCCTGGGCTGCCTCTTGATCGTGCTGATCGTGGAGCTGCTCAACTCCGCCATCGAGGCCAATGTGGACCGGGTCGGCATGGAGCGCCACGAGCTCTCCGCCCGGGCCAAGGACATCGCCT
>JBLMWY010000465.1:0-4649 GCA_050257475.1 Bdellovibrio bacteriovorus | reverse complement strand
AGCGCCGTGGAGGTGGGGGAGGGCGCCATCGCCTTCGTGGGCGAGTCGGGGCGCGGCAAGTCGACCCTGGCGGCGAGCATCGCGGTGAGCGGCTCCCGCTTCCTCACCGACGACGGGCTGGTGGTGGAGGAGACGGCGGACGGTTACGAGATCCTGCCCAGCCACCCCTCGATTCGGCTCTGGGCGGACAGCGAGGAGGCCCTGATCGCCCCCGGGGTGGAGACGGCGCCGCGGCTCGACTTCACGTCCAAGTCGCGCTTCCTGGCGGGGGAGGCGGTGCGCTTCTGCGATCGGCCCCGTCCCCTGCGCCGGGTCTATTTCCTGGGCGACGGCGCTGTCGAGACCCTAACCATCGAGCCGCTCAACCCCGCCCAGGCCCTGGTGGAGTGGGTCAAGCACTCCTTCCTGCTGGACGTGGAGGAGCAGGCCCTGTTGGCCGACCACTTCGATCGGGTCGCGCGGCTTGCCAACCGGCCGATCCATTACCGACTCGATTATCCCCGGCGGTTCGAAGACCTGGCGGCGGTCCGCCAGGCTATCTTGAGACAGACGCTGGAAGAGGGTGTCGCGATATGAATCTGACCGAACGCATCAGCATCCCGCCGGAGGTGATGGCGCGCACCGTCGGGGACGAGGCGGTGATCCTGGATCTCGCCAGCGGGACCTACTACGGCCTGGACCCCGTGGGCGCGCGCATCTGGGAGCTGCTCGGCGAGGGCAAGACCCTGGGCGAGGTCTGCGATCGCCTGCTGGAGGAGTACGAGGTCACCCGGGAGGAGCTGGAGCGCGACACCCTGCGCCTGGCCCAGGAGCTCCTCGACCAAGGGCTGATCGCCATCGCTGCGGTGCCGGCGGAAGAGTAGCCGCCGGCGTCGACGCGCGCCGCGGGGCGGCCCTCCCACAACAGGGCCTTCGTCCATGACTTGCCTGGAGGGTCGGAGAGGCCCCCTCTGCGGGTGGCGTGCTGTGGGAGGCGCGCTCCGCGCGGCGACCGAATTGCCCCGGGGCTGGGGAATTGGCGTTGCGGCCTCCAGGAGCGGCGCAGTAACAACGAAACACATCAGTAGGGTGGATAAGGCGCGCTCGGCGACATGGCGGATGAGGTCAAATGGATTGATGCGCCGCATCCACCGAACCCGCCGACGCGCGAGGTGGATGCGCTACGCTTATCCACCCTACGCTCGCTCTGTTCAAGTTGCTTTTGATGCGTTCCCAAGGACCCCCCAACGGAGAAAGAACCATGACGAAACCCGCCATGCGGACGAGCTTCGATTCCCAGGCCTATCTCGACTGGGAAGAGGGCCAGGCGGAAAAGCATGAGTACATCCGTGGCGAGGTGTTCGCCATGGTGGGAGCGCGCCGCGAGCATGTTGTGGTCGCGCTCAATCTCGGCGCGGCCTTCAAGCAGCGACTGCGTGGGGGTCGCTGCCAGGCCTACGTCTCGGACCTGAAGCTGCGCGTCGAGGCCGCGGATGCCTTTTTCTATCCGGACGTGATGGTGTCCTGCGACCCGCGTGACCAGGCGGCGAGCCAGTTCATCGCCCATCCCACGCTGATCGTCGAGGTGTTGTCGGACGCCACCGCCGCCTTCGACCGTGGCGACAAGTTCGCCGCCTACCGCACGCTGCCTTCGCTCCGGGAGTATGTCCTGGTGGACATCCCGTCAGGTCGCGTCGAGACCTTTCGGCGCACGCCGGAGGGCGATTGGCTCTTTCACGAATATCTCCCCGGTTGTGGCGATTGCCAGTTCCCCGCGTTGGGGGTGTCGGTTCCTATCGACGAGATCTTTGAGAATGTCGTCCCGGAGCCGAGCGACGGTCAGGGGTCCGGCGATGCCTAAGCTGTTGGCCCGCCGCCGATCGCACCGCGGAGCGGCCCTCCCACAGCAGCCCCTCCACGAAAGCTCTAGGTAACCAGCCGCCCTTGCCGCAGCTCCAGCACCCGGTCCGCTAGGGCCAGGCTCGCGGGGCGATGGGTGATCAGGATCACCGTGCGCTCCGACAGCACCGAGCGGCACTCGGTGATGAAGGCCAGCTCCCCCTCCGGGTCGAACATGGCGGTGGCCTCGTCCAGCACCAGGATGGGTGGGTCCTTGAGCAGTGCCCGGGCCAGGGCGATGCGCTGGCGCTGGCCGCCGGAGAGCCGGATCCCCTGGTCACCGATCAGGGTCTCGTAACCCTGGGGCAGGCGGCGGATGAAGGCGTCCGCCTGGGCGGCGCGCGCCGCCGACTCGATCTCCGCCTGGCTGGCCCCGGGGCGGCCATAGGCGATGTTCTCCCGCACCGTGCCGTTCAGCAGCAGCACGTGCTGGGCCACCAGCCCGATCTGGGCGCGCAGGCTCGCGATGCTGACCTCGCGGATATCGGTGCCGTCGATCAGCACCCGGCCGGCGTCCGGATCGGCGAAGCGCATCAGCAGATGGATCAGGGTGCTCTTGCCCGAGCCGTTCTCGCCGGTCAGGGCCACCGTCTCACCGGCCCGGATCTCCAGATCGATCCCTTCGAGGACCCGCGCCCGCCCGGGATAGCCGAAGTGAACCGCCTCCCACCGCACCCGCCCGGCAACCGGGCCGAGCGGCGGCGCACCCTTGTCATCCGGCTCCGGCCGCACCGCGAAGGCCTCCAGCAGACGCTCGGCCGCCCCCCGCGCCGTCTGCACGCTGCCGTAGACCCCGGCCAGCCCGCTCATGGGCCGGGTCAGCAGCATGCCGTAGAGAAGCAGGCTCACCAGGTCCGACGCGGCTAGCTCGCCGTCCTGCACCTGCCGGGTGCCGAGATAGAGCAGCAGCAGCAGCCCCAGACCGGCCAGGAGCTGCACCGCCGGGGTCAACAAGGACTCGATGCGGAGCTGGCGCTTGGCGATGCGCAGGAGCCGGCGGTTGCTGCGCCCGAAACGGTCCGATTCGTGGGCCTCGCGGGTGAAGGACTTGATGGCGGGCAGCATGCCGAGGTTCTCCTCCAGGGTGGCGAACATCTCGGCGTGGGTGCGCACCCACTCCGTGGATAGCGGCCTCAGGCGGCGCCCGATCAGCTTCATGGCCAGGAAGAAGAGGGGCACCAGCACCCCCGCCAGGGCGGCGATGGACGGGCTGATGCGAAACAGCAGATAGAAGGCGCCGAGGAAGGTGACCAGCAGCGGCAGCAGGCTCACCAGGGTGCCGGTAACGAAGCTGCTGATGTGGGCCGCATCGTTGCCCAGGCGCGCCAGTACCTCGCCGCGCCGGCGTTCGTGGAAGTAGCCGAGCGGCAGCGACTGCAGGTGGTCGTAGAGCCGGGTGCGCAGGCCGGCCAGCATGGTCTCGCCGGTGCTGCCGAGCAGGTAGCGGTTGCCGAAGCTCAGCCCGCCCTGGATCGCCAACAGCAGCGCCCAGAGCAGGAGCAGCCCTGGAATCCCGAGGCCGCCCCCGGTGCCCAGGACCAGCTCGGTGAAGCGCCCGGCGATCCAGGGATTGGCCAGGGCAATGGCGCTCTCGCCCAGGAGCAGGACCACCGCCAGGGCCAGGACCGCCCGGTGGGGGGTCACGTAGGCGAGCAGGGTGCCGAAGTCGGTTCCTTTCATGGGGGGCGGGTCCGGCGGGCGCGCCCGCCGGGCCGTCCGGCTCAGTCGTCGTCCAGGAATGGATTCCTGATCTGATCCGGCGGCGGCGGGGCCGGCCGTCGCTCCCCCGAGCCGGGAGCAAGCGACGGGGGTGGCTCCAGACCCGCCGCCTCCATCATCGGTGTGCGGCGTCGGTGCCGTCTCGCCGGCTCGACTCCCGCCTCCGGCTCGGCGCCGAAGACGCCGAGCAGAAAGGCGAAATAGACGATGTTGGCGGGGATGTGGAGGTTGAAGTCCACCAGCGAATGGATCAGCAGCAGCAGGGTGCCGATGCCGGCCCCCACTTGGATGAAGCGCAGCCGCGACCACTCCTCCCAGCCCAGGACCCTGAGCCAGCGTAGGGCGTAGAGCACGGCCAGCAAGGTGATCAGGGCGGCGGCGAAGAGCCCCGCCTCAAACAGCCACTCCAGGTAGTCGTTGTGGGCGTGGTTGATGAACCAGCGCCCGAGCTCCAGCGGCTGAAAGGCCGGGAAGACGTCCGGATAGGTGCCGGGGCCGCTGCCCAGGGGGGAGAAGGTGCCGATGCCCTCCAGGGTCGCCCCATAGATGGTCCAGCGGGCGTCGTTCACCGCTCCCTCCACCGAGAAGCGGTCGAGGACTGGGACCAGCCCGATGGCGATCCCGCTGCCCAGGGCCAAGGCGATCAGGGTCCCGGTGGTTCCGTAGACGTTGCTCCCGCCGATCCGTCGGGCGAACAGCAGGGTGGAGAGCAGGATGCCGACCAGGGCTAGCGCGATGCCGGCCCGGGAGCGGGCGAAGATCAGCCCGAGCAGCAGCAGCAGGGCGATGGCCCCGTAGAGGACGGCGGTGTGTCCCCGAAGCGAGCCCAGAAAGGCGACCCGCTCCCGTAGGCTCCCGCGCCGACCGCCGTCACCTCGACCCACGGAATAGAAGAGCAGCCCCAGAGCGATGGGGAGCAGCATCTCCAGGAGGCCGGAGAGGTGGTCCGGGTTGGTGTAGGTGCCCTGGGCCCGGGCCACGTCCGGGATGGTAAGCCCCAGGAAGGCTGGGCTGCCCGGGCCGGAACCATACTGCAGCAGCCCGAGGAGGGC
>JBLMWY010000464.1:0-4788 GCA_050257475.1 Bdellovibrio bacteriovorus | reverse complement strand
CCCGCCCGTCCTCGCTTGTCGCACCCTCGATCTGCAGCGCCGCGGTGGCGCTGCCCCAGATGAAACCCTCGGGAAATTGATAGCGCACGATGAACTGCGTCCGGGTCAGTGGTAGGTCGAGGCGCCGCGTGCACGCCGCGGCGCAGCTTGGCTCGGTGTGTCGAAGTTGCCCGGGGGGCCCAGGCCCATGGCGTCGCCTTCGGTCATCCGCCCCTCTGGCATCCCTTGTCGTTGAGTGCCCCTCGGTTTGTGGATGACGGCCGTCGCCCTTGAGTTTGGCACGAAGGGGGGCCTACAGTAAGCCTGTGCAACTGTGAAGCTGTGGGACGGCCATGAAGAACATTACCTTATCCGTCGACGACGAGACCTACCGCCTGGCCCGCATCGCGGCTGCGGAGCGCAATACGACCGTGAGTGCCCTGGTGCGCGACTACCTGCGCAGCGTCGCCCGCCGAGATGAGGGGCATCTGGACCTCGCTCAGGCCCTCTTCTCGGCCCTGGATCGTACCCAAGGCTATCGCGCCGCCGACCGGATGAGCCGCGAGGAGGCCCATGCCCGTTGATGCCTTTGTCGACACCAACGTCCTCCTCTACTCGGTCTCGACGAGTGAAGATGAGGCCGAGAAGCGGGCGACCGCAAGGCACGTCTTGGCCCGATCGGGCTGGGGGCTTTCGGTCCAGGTCCTGCAGGAGTTCTACGTCAACGTGGTGCGTCCGCCGCGATGTGCCATGAGCCACGCAGACGCCGTTGCCGCGATTCGCGAGCTGGTGCGTCGCCCGACGGTGGCGACAGATGCCCCCCTGGTCCTGGAGGGGCTGCGCCTGAAGGAGCGCTTCTAGCTCTCTTATTGGGACGGGGCGATCATTGCCGCCGCGCGCGCCCTGGGCGCGAAGCCCCTCTATTCCGAGGACCTGAGCCATGGTCAGGACTATGAGGGGGTGCGGGTGGTCAATCCATTTTTGTCGCGCTGATAGGGTCTCCGCGCGGTCCTGCAACTCCGAGCCCGAGCTCCCATGCCCCTAGCCTCCGTCGAACGGCGGCGCTTCGGCCGCTGGCGCTGGTCCATCTACGCCATCCTGGTGGTGGCCTACATGACTGTCTACTTCCACCGTATGGCCCCGGGGGTGGTGGCGGGGGAGCTGATGGCCGCCTTCCACACCAGCGGCGCGGCCCTCGGGTCCCTGGCGGCCATGTACTACTACGTCTACACGGCCATGCAGATCCCCGCCGGGGTGCTGGCCGATACCCTGGGCACGCGCCTCGGGGTCGCCCTTGGCTGTCTGGTGGCGGGCCTGGGGTCGGTCCTGTTCGGGCTGGCGGAGACCTTCGACCTGGCCGCGCTGGGGCGGCTGCTGGTGGGGCTCGGGGTCTCGGTGGTCTTCGTGGGGCTGATGCGGTCCAACACCCAGTGGTTCAGCGAGCGCCAGTACGGACTCATCAGCGGGCTCACCCTGCTGCTCGGCAACATCGGCTCCATCCTCGCGGCGGGACCCCTCGCCCTGCTGCTCGCCGACGTCTCCTGGCGGACCGTGTTCCTAGGCACCGGGCTGCTGTCGCTGATCATCGCCGTCCTGACGCTGGCCTTCGTGCGCAGCCGGCCCGAGGACGCGGGGCTGCCCTCGGTGCGGGAATTGGAGGGTCTGGCCCCCCACCCCCCGCGGCACCGTCATTGGCTGCTCGACCTGCGGGGCGTGCTGGGCACCGCCGCCGTGTGGCCCAGCTTCTTCGTCATGCTGGGGGTGACCGGCAGCCTCTTCGCCTTCGCCGGACTCTGGGGGGTGCCACTCATGGTCGACGGCTTCGGGCTGGACCGCACCGCCGCCTCCCTCTACACCACCCTGGCCCTCGCGGGTTTTGCCGTCGGCTGCTTCCTCATGGGCTGGCTATCGGACCGGCTGAGGCGGCGCAAGCCGGTGATCCTCGCCGCCTGCGGCCTCTCCGTCCTCGCCTGGCTGGCCCTGATCGGGCTCCCCTGGGGGCCCGGCTGGAGCGGGATGGCGCTCTACACACTGCTCGGCCTTGCCGCGGGCGGCTTCGTGGTGGGCTATGGGGCGGCCAAGGAGGTGGTGCCCCCTGGGGTGGCGGGGATGGCGATCGCCCTGGTGAACACCGGGCTCTTCCTCGGCGCGGCCATCCTGCAGCCGGCCTTCGGATGGGCGATGGACCTGACCTGGGACGGCACCCTGGTGGCAGACGTGCGCCGCTATGCCCTAGCCGACTACCGCAACGGACTCTGGCTCTCCCTCGGCTTCGCCTTGATCGGTCTGGTGGGGGCCCTGTTCGTGCGTGAGACCCGCTGCCGAAACATCACCCTTTCTGCGCCCTGAAGCGCGTCCCGTATCCGGGCTCAGGGTGCCTTGCCGATCAGCTCCCGCGCCGCCGCCAGCACCTCGCCGACCTGGATCTCCCGCATGCAGGTGAAGGCCCCCCCGCAGGTGGGGCGCCGCTTGCAGGGCGAGCAGGGCAGCGGGTGGTAGAGGACCCGGGCATTGGCGCGGGTGGTGTCCAGATAGGGTCGGGTGGAGCCAAAGAGCAGCAGGGACGGGGTGCCGAAGGCGATCCCCATGTGCCCGAGCCCCGTGTCCACCGCCACCAGCAGATCGGCCCCATCGATCAAGGCCGCAGCCTCCGTGAGGCTGGTCTGACCAGCCAGGTTGACCAGCCGGCACTCGGTCTCGTCCGCGATGCGCGCCGCCGCCTCCTGGTCCGCGGGCCCCCCGAGCAGGACCGGCACCAGGCCCAGGTCGGAACCCAGCCGAGTCGCGAGGGTCGCCCAGCGCTCCTCGAACCAGTGCTTCTGGGGGCGGGTGGTGAAGGGGCAGAGCGCCGCGTAGCCGCCGGTCAGGCGCTCCCGCACCGCCAGCTCCTGGGCTGAGGCGGCGTCCGCCGGGCTGTAGTGCACCGCCATCTCGAAGGGGTCGGTGGGCAGGCCCAGTTGCTCGGCCAGGTAGAGATACTCGGACCCAATGCGCCCGGGGTCCCCGCCCCGGGGCAGAGTGCGGGTCATGAGCCACTGGCTGCCCTCCCGGGACCCCAGCCCAATGCGCTCCGGGGCACCGGAGAGCCGGGTGAGGAGTCCGCTCTTCAGGAGCCCCTGGAGGTCCAGGGCGAGATCGAACTGGCGCAGCTTGAGGGTCTGCCGCAGTGTTCGGATTCCCGCCGCAAGCTCCCGTAGGCGCCGCTCCCGCCACAGGCGCCGCCAGTGTCCCATGGGGCAGCAGAGGGTCTCGTCCAGATCCGGGTGGTGCTCTAGCAGGGCGCTGCACTCGGGCTGGACCAGCCAGGCGATGTGACCCTCGGGGCAGGCGCGCCTTAGGGCCGAGATCAGCGGAGAGGCGAACACGATGTCCCCGATGGCGGACAGCCGCACCAGCAGGATGCGGGCGTCCGGCCTTAGGTGGGCTGGGGTCGGGTCGGACATGGTGGTCGGATAGGCGCGCGACCCTCGGCTCGGGCCCTGGCAATGGTACCCGATCGCCGCCGTCCCGGGGTCGACCGCTGGGTTTCGCTGCCGCTCAACCCAGCCTACAACCACCACGATTCCGTAGGCTGGGTTGAGGAACGAAACCCAGCATCCACCCGACGTCGAGGCACGAAACCCAGCGTCCGCGATGCCCGCCGCGGGGTTTCGCTTTCCTCAAGCCAGCCCACCCAATCCCCGTAGGCCGAGATGGAACCCCAGCTTGCGCCGACGCTGGGTTTGCTGGGTTTCGCGTTCGCTCAACCCAGCCTACGGGGGGCAGAGAAGGGTAGGCTGGGTTGAAACCCCGGCTTACGCGGTCCGCGATCCGGCGGCCTCTCACCCCAGATCCAGCCCCGCTACGTCGGCCGGCACCGTCCAATCCGGCGGGTAGAGGCCCTGGGCGATCAGGCGGTGCAGGGAGGAATAGGGCCAGTCCCTGGGGTCCGCGACCTGGCCGTGCTTGACCGGGTTGAAATGGATGTAATCCATGTGCCGCTGGAGGTCGCGCTCGTCGCGGATGGCATGCTCCCAATAGCGCCGCTGCCACAGGCCCCGCTCGGCGCGGCGTTCGCGGCTCGGGGAGATCGCCTCCCCGGCGGGGATGGCGTGGGAGAACCGGGCCTTGATCAGGCGCCAGCGGGTCGGGAAGTCGTCGTCCCCCGGCGGCAGGCGCCACAGGCAATGCAGGTGCTCCGGGAGGATGACGATGGCCTCGACCCGTGCCGGGTGGTCGGCGAGGGTGGCGCGGAAGGCGGCGCGCAGGGCGTCCACGTGGCGCACCAGCAGGTCGTTGCCGCGGCGCTCCGCCAGCGTCAGGGTGAAGAAATAGGTGCCCCCGGGGAGGCGCAGGCGTCGGTAGGTGCGCATAGCAAAAGTGTAGGCTGGGTTGAGGGACGAAACCCAGCATCCACCTACGCCGGATTTGCCGGGTTTCGCTGCCGCTCAACCCAGCCTACGGTGAGAAACGAAACCCAGCTCGCACCGCCGCTGGGATTGCTGGGTTTCGCTCACGCTCAACCCAGCCTACGGTGGGGGACGAAACCCGGCTTGGAGTGGCTGACGTGGGTTGCTGGGTTTCGCTGCGCTCAACCCAGCCTACGATCTGTCCGCTTTTCGGGGTCCACTTTGTCCGCTTTCACGACCTGCGCCACATCTGTGCCGCCTGGCTGGTACAGGCGGGCGTTGCGCTCACCGCAGGTACGCGACGTCCTGGGTCATTCGACCGTGGTGATGGCAGCGCTACGCCCACTTGGCGCCCGAAAACGTGCGTCAGGCCGTGGAGAGGCTGGACGGGGAAGCGGGGAAACCGGTCACGATCGCGTCA
>JBLMWY010000463.1:0-5242 GCA_050257475.1 Bdellovibrio bacteriovorus | reverse complement strand
TCTGATGTTGTTACTTTACATAAACTATGTTATGCGCAATCAGCGTGGTAGATGACGCCCAGTGGTGCCTCTTCCCGGATTCGGTTGGCGGCTTGGGCATCCTTCGATCCGCTGGGGCCTTAAGAGTCGGTGCGGCGTTCCTTGCGCAACCGCCCCAACGTGCTCTCGAAGCTGCGCAAGGTGAAGGTGAACCCCTGGGCATGCAGGGTCGCCAGCACGGCCGTGTGACTGGCGCCGGCAGTGAGTGCCGCCTCCACATCGTCGAGCACCTCGCGCAGCCGTGCCGCCTGGGACCTGGGCGAGCGGGCATACTCGGCCGCCAGCTCCTGGAGGGCCGCGGACACCTTTTCCTTGTCGATGGGCTGTTCCCCCCGGCGCCGACGGGGCTCGCGGGCCTCCGCTGGTTCTGATCCTCGGGCACAGAGGCTCGTGCCCCTCGGCTCTTTGTCGCTCGTTCTGCTGTCCATCGTTTTTCGCATGCGAAAAAAGCTCCGGCTCGGTCAGCCGCCCTGGAGGGTGAGCGCGGATGGGGTGAAGCCCCGGATGGCGGATCCTGTCGGTGCAGGCTGGACTTCGGCCGTGGGGGCCAGGTCCGCGGGTGGTGGTGAGCCGGCCTCGACCCAGGTGTAGGTGCAGCGCTCGGTCTGGTAGCCGTCGGCGTCGGTCTGCTTGACGCAGTGCGCGTCAAGTCGCGGGGCCTCGTAGGCGGTGAATCCGCTGCTGTAGAAGGGGGCGCAGATGCGCCACTCCTCGCCCGTGGGTCGGCAGTCCGCTGTCCCGTCGAGGTTGCGCGTCTCGCACCACTGGATCTGGGCGTTCAGGTAGCTGACCAAGGTGGGTGGCTGGCACTGGGCGCCGTAGGAGGCGATCAAGGGGCGGATGTCTGCCGGGAGATCGGATGCCGGGCACAGGTTTAAGAAATCCAGCCGGCGGTTGAGCAGCTCCTGGGGCGTACTGGCCGTGATCGCGAAGTAACGGGCCAGATAGCCGGCGCATTCGGCCACGCCGGACCCGCCGACCAGGCACAGGATCGCCCCGCAGGCGCTCTCCTGGTCGCCGGTCAGGGCACTGACCGGCCCGGCGCCGGCGAGCAGCAGGGCCGCCGAGACGACAGCGGCGATGGGCTTAGGATGCTTCATGTCTTGCTCCTTGTGGGATGAGTCGGTCGGCGATCCGGTCAGGCCGCCTCCGCGAAGGCGGCGAGGGCCTCGGGGGCGGCGTAGTGGGTGATCTCGGCGAGGGCCTGGGCCATCTGCTCCAGCTCCTCGGGGGATGGCATGCCGCGCGGGACCGGGATCTCGTCGATGGCGGCCCGCACGCTCTCGGCGGATGGGTAGCGGGGGCTTGAGCCCTCGGCACGCTCGACGGTGCCGCCGGTGGGCTCCTCCTCGGGGTTCTCGGGCCGCACGGTGACCCGTGGGGCATCCGGTAGGACCATTGCGAGGGGGGCCGGGAGGGATAGGGCTTCCAGCCGGCGTTGCTTGAAGGTTTTGTCCCGGTAATAGCGGAGCTTCTGCCCCACCAGCGGGTGTACCCCCTCCACCAGGACCACGGTCTCGTCCTCGCGCAGATGCGCGACCTCGTCGGCATCGAGGATGGCCTGGCCAGTCTTCGAGACCTGCCGGGAGCGCTTGCCGTCCCCGTAGCTGTAGCTCGTCTGGCTGACGGTCTTCTGCCCAATGATCTTAGAGATCTGCTCGGCCAGGTCCCGCCGGTGGACCGGTGGGCGGTAGTAGACCCGGGCGCGGTGGTTGTCGATGAAGGCCTCCGCCAGCTCCCGGCCATAGACCGCCTGGAGTTGGGCCTCCGACTGGATCACCGTGGCGATGCGGATGCCCCAGCCGCGCACGTAGCTGAGCGCATGGACCAGCTTCTCGACACGGCCGAGACTCAGGAATTCGTCCAATAGGACCAGGACCGGGACCTTGAGCCCGGGGTCGTCCGTGGGGGTTTCCCCGGACTTGGTGTTGCTCGCGAGGAAGAGCTCGACGAGGAGCCGCACCAGGGGCGCCAGCCGTTGCAGGTCGTCCGGGGCGATGGCGATGTAGAGCGACTGGGGCTCGCGGCGGAAGCGGCGCAGGTCGAAGTCGCTCCTGGAGGTGGCCCGGTCGACCAGTGGGTTGGCCCAAAGGGTCAGCTTGGTGGCCAGGGCCGATTTGATGGAGCCCCGGGGCTTCTCCGGCTCGTTGCAGAAGCTCAGGACATACCTTTTACATAGACCGGACAGCGCCACCCCGCGCCGTGCGAGATCCTCTAGCAGCGCCTTCAGATACTCCCCGCTCTCCTCCTCCGAGCGCAGCAGGCGATGGACCTGGCCGACGGTCACCGACCAGCCCATCTCCGGCCCGGCCTCCAGCACCAGCAGGAGGAGACCCACCAGCAGGTCCCTGGCCACGTTGTCCCAGTAGGGGTCGTGACTCTCGTTGGGGACCAGGATGGCCGCGATGGTCTGCACGTCCGTGACCCGGAGATCCCCGTCCCGCACATAGTCGAGCACGTTGAATCCGTGGGTGCGCCCGTCCTCCTGGAGCGGATCGAAGCGAAAGACCCGCTGGCCGAGGACTCTCCCCCGGTAGCCCGAGGTCAGGCTGTAGTTCTCACCCTTGATGTCCAGGCAGATGACCGAGCCTTGCCAGTGCAGCAGGTTCGGCACCACGAAGCCCACACCCTTGCCGGTACCGGTGGCCGCGGCGAGGAAGGGGTGCAGGTCCCCGTTGAAGGCGAGCAGCCGGCCCCGGTGCCGGCCGAGCAGGATCGAGTGCGGACCGGCCCGGTACAGTCCGGCCCGGGCGATCTCCCCGGGGCGGGCCAACCGTGCCGAGCCGTGGATCGGCTTGGGCGGCAGGAGCGCGAAGGCGACGAAGGCCGGGATGCCGAGTGCCGCGGCACCCCCGGCCAGACCCGCGAGCAGCAGGTTGTTGGGCTCGAGCCCATGCTGGAGCCCGGACAGCCAGACCCAGACCATAAATTTGTAGTCGCAAAGCCCCGCGTAGACCCAGGAGGCGGTCGGCAGGAAGGCCACGAGCCCCAGGGGAACCGAGAGCGCGATGACCCATTTGATCGCCGAGGTCGGGCGCTTCAGCATGGCCGCCCCTCCCCCTCGGGGTCGCCGGAGGCCTCCGGCAGGAAGAGGATCTCGGTGACGCGCTTCCTGTCCATCTGGATGATCACGTCGACCAGGTTGAAGACCAGGCCGCGGATGTCCTCGCGGGTCAGCCCCGCCCCGGCACTCGACTGGCGGACCATGAGCATGAGCTGCTCGATGGCCGCCGCGGCGCTGTTGGCGTGGATGGTGGTGATGGACCCGGGGTGCCCGGAGTTGACGTTGCGCAGGTAGTAATACGCCTCGTCGTCGCGCAGCTCCGCGAGCATGATCCGGTCCGGCTTCATACGGAGACAGGACACCAGCAGGTCCTTGACCGTCACCGGCGAGACCCCGGCCCCGTCGCGGGAGAAGAAGAGCCGGCAGGTGTTGGGGTGCGGGAAGACCAGCTCCTTGGCGTCCTCGATGGCGATCAGGCGCTCGTCCCGGGGGATCTCGGCGATCAGGGCCTTGGAGAGGGTCGTCTTCCCCGAGCCCGTGGCGCCGGACACGATGACGTTCAGGCGGTGGGCAACGATCTCGCGGAGGATTGCCGGGATGTCGGTCTGGCTCTCGGCCCGGGACTGTACCGCGGCCCGGTGTCCAGTCCGCTGCCCGGAATTGGCACCAGTCCCTTTTCCTACCGCCCCATTTCCCTTGTCATCGGGAGCCAGCAGCGCGAAGGTCCCCTTGTCTGCCAGCTCGTCGAGGGTAAATGTCACGGTTGACGGCCGGCGAATGGTGACCGATGGCTCGTCGGCTGCCGGGGGCAGGACGATCTGGATCCGCTCCCCCGTGGGCAGGTGGCCGCTCAGGATCGGCGAGCGCTCACCCACGGTCGCGGACATCCAGCTCGCGACCGCCTTGGCAAGCCCGTTGAGCCAGCTCCCGGTGATGTTGTCCGCCGGGATGCGCTCCCAGCCGCGGGCAGACTCCACGAATAGGAGCCCCGGGCCGTTGATGCAGAGGTCGGTCACGTCATCGCGGGCCAGGATGGGGCGGATTGGCCCGAGGATGTCGTGCAGGAGCGCCCGCGCCGTCTCAGCGGCCATGAACCCTCCGGAGCGTATAGACGGGGGACAGATCCAGGTCGCGGGCGACCAGGATGCTGATGGGGTCCCCCTGGTTCTTGTGCAGGGTGGGCTTGATCTTGGCCATCTCGCCCAGGACCGCGGAGAGGCTGTTGTCCGTGGTCTGCTGGATGAAGTTGCCTTGGTCCGGGGTCAGCGCCTCCTGGGTGTAGGACTCGGCGCCGAAGGAGACCGCGGACATCAGGACCGGGATGCCGACCCGCTCCCAGTAGTGGTTGTCGATGTGCCCGCCGAGGCCCGCCTGACCCAAGGGGCCGGTTCCGGGCGAGGCGATGTCCACGATAATGCCCCCCGGGGTCCGCACCCGATCCCAGACCACGAAGATGCGCCGCTTGCCGTAGGTTAGGGTGGCGCTCTTGTACTCCCCGAGGACCTGGGAACCCCGGTCCAGCAGGACCACGGTCCCGTCGGCCCCGTAGACATCCTCCGGCAGGGTGCAGGTGACCAGGCCCGCCTGGTCGCTCTGAATGGCGGTGTCCAGGATGCAGTTGAGGTAGCTGCCCTTGGGGAGCATGAGGGTCAGATCGCTAAGCCGGCGGGCGAAGGCGGTGCTTGTCTTGGTCACCGACAGGTCAAGGCCGCCCCGGTCGCGGTCGGTGCCCTCCCCGGTCCCGCCGCTCGCGGTACTGGCCGCGGATCCGCCGGCCGATCCCGAGAGGGGCGCCGACAGCCGCCGCTTCGCGGCCAGCTCCTCCGGGGTCTCGACGTGCTTGGTCGGGGCGGCCGGCGCCGCCGGGACCGGCGGGGGCAGCTTGTAGGGGTAAGGACCGAAGCGCGGCTCGGGCGGTGGCAGCTCCGGGATGACCGGGGCGGCGACCGCGGGCGGTTCAGGCTGCGGCGCGGATGCCGGGACGGGCTCCGCCATCGGCGGCGCCGGGAGCGGGAAGCTCGGGACCTGGAAGTCGCCCCCGTCGAAGCGCAGGCGGGGCTTGGGCCTCTCCTCAGCGGCCGGGGCCTCGGACTCGCGGAGCTCCGCGAGCAGGATAGCCCCCAGGGCGCCGGCGCCGACCAGGCTCAAGAGACCGATGAAGGCCCACTTCCAGAGCGGGCTCGCGGCCCGGGCGACCGG
>JBLMWY010000462.1:0-2846 GCA_050257475.1 Bdellovibrio bacteriovorus | reverse complement strand
CCGATCAGGTGGCCCACCCGCATCCGCGTGACCCCAGCCACAGCAATGCCAGTCGCCGAGTGATCGAGGGCGTCGCCCTCGGCCATGCCCGCCGCCTTCGCGATGGTCGCTTCACCCCGGGGCTAGCCCGAGCGCCGCGATCTCGGCCTCTTACCTTTACGTCGGGCTTCAGCCCGACTGCGCCGGCCGGGATGGGCTACGAGGTCCCAGCCGAGCTGAAGTCCGACCTCTCATAGCGCATTCAAATTCAATGTTTTTCGCTTCCTCTTTCCCTTTTCCCGCACGAAAGCGACAAGCGTTAACGATAAGGTCCGCTTATCGGCCAAGGCCTGTGGCGATCGTGCATGGCCCCGCGAGGGGGGCCCGCTCGGGACCCTTCACCTGGGACCCTCGATGAGGTAGATCTCGATGCGCCGGTTGCGATCCCGCCCTTCGCGGGTCCCGTTATCGGCGATCGGGCGGCTCGCGCCATAGCCAATGGCCGCGATGCGCTCGGCGGCGACGCCGCGGTCGACGAGGGCCTGCCTTACCGTCTCGGCGCGCTCCCGGGAGAGCCTGAGGTTGACGTCGTCCCGTCCTGACGAGTCGGTATGGCCCTCGACCCGGACCGACGCCGTCGGGTGCTGCTCCAGGAGTGCCGCGATTCGGTCGAGGATCGGCAGATCCCCTGAAGGCAGGTTGGAGGTGCCGATGGGAAAGGTCAGGTCGGCGTGAGCGAGCCCAAGCATGAGGCCCTGACCCGTCTGCCGCCCCCCCAGCTCGACCACCTGCGCGGCAAGGGAGGGCTTGGAGGGCGGCGCTTCGTTGGACTTGGGAGGGGCCTCGGCGCGCCGTCGCTCCTTATGGAGAGTCTCCTCCAAGGCGGCAATGCGCCCCTTTGCATCCGCGAGCTGCCGCTGCAGGACCGCGGTCTCCGCCGCCTCCCCTTGACCGGCCGCATCCGGCGCGCGGCTCGCCTCGACCGCCGTCTCCGCATCGGGCGGCTGTCGACTGCCCGCAAACCAGCCGTAGAGTCCGAGCCCGGCGATCAACACCAGCCAGATCACGACATCGTGACCCCCGCCCCCGCCGACCGAGGTGCGAACCCGTTGCCTTAGCGCATCCCATCCGGGCAAGGGCCGCCCGCGCAGAAGCCTCCCTTTGCCTCGGCTCCACAGGCGGCCCGGCCGGGCGTCGGTCGACCAAGGGCTCGCCGAGTCACGGGACGCCCCCGTGCCGGCCACTCCAGCGCCACCAACCGGGCTCCCGTCCTCCGTCGGCATGCCATCCGCCATGTCCGTCCGGTCCGACTCAGGGGCGCTCATGGTGGGTGCTCGCCTCGGCCTGCTGGGTCCCCTCGGCGATCCGGTCCATGATCGCGAACAGCAGACCCGACACCACCAGGGTCACATGGGTGGCCAGCTTCCATCCCACATACTCACCCGAGAGCGCACTGGGGCTCATGAAGATGCGCAGGAGCTCGATGGCGGAGATGGCCACGATGGAGCCAATGAGCTTCATCTTGAGACCCGAGAAACCGACCTGGCCCATCCATGAGGGACGGTCCTCGTGGTCGTCGATGTGCATGCGCGACACGAAATTCTCGTAGCCCGCGAACACGATCATGAGGAGCAGGTTGGCCACCAGGACCACGTCGACGAGGGAGAGCAGGGCCACGATGATCTCCCCGTCGGAGCCGGTGAATACCAGGGGGGCAAATTCGAGAAACCCCTTGACGAACTTGATCAGGAGCAGGCCCAGGGCCAGCAGCAACCCCAGGTAGAAGGGCGCCAGCATCCAGCGGCCGGCGAACATGAAGGACTCGAGACGGCTGTCGAGGCGCATCGGGCTGTGCTCCTTGGAATTTGGGATGGGCGGGCCCGGTGGTATACGGGTTCGGGGTGGGCCCTGTTAGGGACTCGCGGGCCGGATTCTACGCCCGCCCGGACCATGAAGACTTGACCGGGGACATCCTGGCGCCGGCTTCATACTGGCCCGAGCTCAGGGTTTGGGGAGGAGCCGATCGAAGGCCGGCGTACTGGACTCGGCCAGCCCCTCCCCCTCCCGCACGATGAAGAGGGCGGCCAGACCCTGGGACTCCGCCAGGGCCGGTCCTTTCTCCTCTCCCAACACCACCAGTGCGGTGGCGAGACCATCGGCGCGCATGGCGTCCCCGGCCGCGGGGGGCAGGACGACAGTGGCGGAGGCGAGGCGATGGGCGACGCTGGCCCCCGTCCTGGGGTCGATGTGGTGGGAGTAGCGCCGGCCGCCCTGCTCGAAGAAGTTACGGTAATCGCCGGAGGTGGAGACCGCACCCGCTTCCAGGGGGACGACACGCTGGACGGAGCGTTCGCCTTCCCTCGGGGTCTCGACAGCGATCCCCCAGGGCTGGCCCCTGGCATTGCAGCCCCGCGCCCGGATCGTGCCGGCCACGGCGACCATGTAATCGGTGACTCCCTGGGAGTCCAGATAGGCCGCCACGCGATCGGCCCCATAGCCCTCGCCTAGGGCCGAGAGGTCGATGTAAAGGTCGCCACGCGCCTTGCGCACCCCGGGTGGATCCTGCCGGAGCTCGATCTTGCCGTAGCCGACCCGCTCCAGGGCCGCCGCGATCGCCTCGGGGGCCGGCACCGCGTCCGCCTTGGCCTCGGGACCGAAGCCCCAGAGGTTCACCAGGGGACCCACGGTGACGTCGAAGGCGCCGGCGGTGAGCGCGCTAAGCCTCAGACCTTCGGCGAGAATCCCGTGCAGGTTCGGGGAGATGGGGATCCAATCGGTACCAGGGTTGCGGTTCAGCCGGGAGAGCTCGGAGTCCGGGTCGTAGGTGGAAATCTCCCGGTTGACCTCCTGCAGAACGGCGTCGATCC
>JBLMWY010000461.1:0-15424 GCA_050257475.1 Bdellovibrio bacteriovorus | reverse complement strand
GACGCTGGCCTGGGCGAGGCTGCTGCTCGGCACCGCCGCGCCCTGGGTCCAGTTGCTCCTGCCCTTTCGGATGCCGCGGGTCACCTGGTCCCGTCACTGACCCCCGGCGTCACCCCCGGGGTCTGGGGGCCGAGTACCAGAGCAGGTGCTCCAGGAGCTCGGTGGCACGATCCACCGAGGCCTGGATGCTCTCCAGCATCTCCGGGACCCGCTCCAGGTCCGGGCCATCCGTGATCTCCAGGGCGGCGAGCTGGGCGTTGCCGACGAGGGTCGCGAGCAGGTCGCGCCGCCGCAGATCTCCCTCGCCATCCAGGGGCCGGGCCACCATACGGTGACGCTCCACCACCCCCACCTGGAAGAGCCGCCGGGCATCCTCCGCCGCCTTGCGCTCGCTGAGATCCGTCAGCAGAAGGACGAACCCGAGGACCACCTGGGGTGCCGATAGGACCGGATCCGCCCGCACTAGAAGCGGCCTGCCCGGGATGGAGCCCGATGCCAGCCGGACCTCCCCCCGCCAGATCTGGCAGCGCGCCATCAGGGCCTCCAGGTTGCGCCCCACCTCGTCTCGCTCCGTGAAGAACGGGATCAGGTCCATCAGATTGCGGGGCGGGCGTCCGCCGGCCAGGAGCCGGTCGAACGGCTCGTTGGTCAAGACGATGTCGCCCGCTTGATCGGCGATCAACACCGGCTGATCGGAGCGCCGAACCTTGGCGCTGATGTCGGTCAACTGGTCTCGGGCGATCAGGACCCGCAGTGAGCGGAACTGCTGGATCACGTCCGCCACGGACTCACCGATCAAGCGCCCCGTGGTCAGATCGTCGGGGACCCAGGGGTCCGAGGTACCCTCAACCAGTTGGTACCACTTGGCGAAGGAGCGACGCGGCGAGAGCTGACTCGGGTCGTCGCCGAATTCCACGGCCTTGTAGGGGTTACCGCCCCAGGCCAGGGTGTGGACCCGCTCCGGCCGGAACCACACCAGATACTCGCCGCTGTCCCTCGCCAGCGGAACCGCCAGCAGGCCGCTCGCCTCCAGGGTGAGGTCCGCAAAGGCCGGGGCATCAGACCCCAAGGAGGAGGTGGCGAGTGGGACGCCGCGGGCATGGGTATCGAGCCAGGCCCCGAGGGCCTGGAGGCGCTGGGTACTTGGCACGTTCCCGGCGGTGCGGATCCGGCCGTCGTAGAGGAGCGCGACCCCCGAGGCGGCGAGTGGCTGGAGCAGGGCCTGGGGGTTGTCGAACAGGGCATGCTCCCAGTCGCCGCTGCGGGCGATGGCCTCGATCATCCGCTGCTCGAGCCGGCGCACCGACAGCTCCGCCTGGGCCTGGGCGAACCCCTGGAGGGCGGCGATGCGGGTGGAGACCGCCTCCGCGAGGAGCTCGCTCGCCACCCGCAGCTCGTACTGGGTGGAACGGGGGCTGTAGTGGTGGCAGGAGATCAAGCCCCACAGGCGCCCGCCCACCAGCAGGGAGGCCACCAGGGTGGCGGAGACCCCCATGTTCTTCAGGTACTGGACATGGATGGGGGACATGCTGCGCAGGTAGCAGAGCGACATGTCCAGGTGGGCCCCGGTGGGCGGGCACTCCAGGGGCCTCAGGGGGACCGGCCGATAGTCCACGTCCTCCAGGACCCGGATGCGGTTGCGCACGTAGAGTCGGCGGGCGATCTGGGGGATGTCCGAAGCCGGATAACGGTTTCCAAGGAAGGGCTCCAGCTCAGGCTCCCGCTCCTCCGCGTACACCTCGCCGTGGCCCTGCTCATCGAAGCGGTAGACCATGACCCGGTCATAGCCCAACAGGTCCTTGAAGATGCGCGCGCTTTGCTCGGCAAGGGCCTGCAGGGAGGCGGTCGCGGAGATGGCTCGGAGGGCATCACAGACCAAGGCGGAGAGGTCGAGCGGCGGGCTCGACTCGGTCAGCTCGACGATCAGACCACAGTCCGGATGGCGATGGACCAATCCATCCAGGTCCAGGTCCAGGGTCGCCACCCGGCAGCGCACGGCGGCGGGTATCGCGCTCAGGGACTCCGGGATCAGGGCCCGCACCCGCTGCGCCAGGCTGCCACCGAGGTCCCCCAGGGTCAGTCCGAGCAGCTCACCGCCGCGCCTGAGCCACTGGGCGCCGTTGGCGCTCGCCTGGATGATGGTCAGGTCTGGCTCCCGCACCACCAGCAGGATCCCGTAGGGCCGGATGGACCTGGCGAGATGGATCTGCTCCAACTCGCAGTTGGAGAGGTCGGCCTGGCCGAAACCAGGGGCTGGGGCCGCGCTCGATAGCACTGGGGCAGGACGCCGGGATCAGGCGACGCCGACGGAGACGGTTTCGGCGCCGTCCTCTAGACCGTAGCGGTTGAGCTTCACGTACAGACTCTGGCGGCTCAGACCGAGAAGCTCCGCCGCCGCGGTGCGGTTTCCGCCCGTCAGATCGAGGGCGGCCTCGATGTAGCGCCGCTCCACGATGGACACGGTGTCCTCCACCAGCTTGCGCAGGGTGGTCTTGCCGATCTGCTTGGAGAGCGACTCGAGGGCGGCGTCCAGCCCGCTGGCCCCGGCCGGCGCCGAGAGCCGACGGCTCACGTCGCGGATGAAGACGGCGACGTTTCCCGATCCCTTGCCGCCTCTGCCGGAGGCGGAGATCTCCGCCTCGATCTCGGTGCCGAGCTCGCCCCGCAGGGTCGTGGAGAAGAGCCGGACTGAGCCCAGCCGCACCACGTTGGCGAGCAGCACCGTGAGGTCGGCACCGGGACGACCCAGCCAGCGACCCAGGGGCTCCCCAATGACGGCCGCCTCCGAGCCCATCTGGACTAGCTCCAGGAAGGCCCGGTTGGCCCGCAGGACCAAACCCTGATGGTCGATCACCGCGAAGCCATCGGGCCCTCCCTCAACCAGCTCCTCGATCCGGATGGGGTCGACCGCCTCGGGTGCCAGCCGAACCGCTGCCGAGGGGGCGAGCTGGAGCAGGATGATCTCATCGGTCGCGGACGTAACCAGCGAGGCCCGAACCAGCCAAGGGGTATGCTCCGGGCCCAGGCGCAGCAGAATCCCGGGCGCTTTGCCCCGCTCTCGCACGCGTCGCACCAGGGACTCGAAGAGCTCAGCCTCCTCGCTCAGCAGCAGCTCCGGAAAGCGTAGATCGCCCAAGGACTTGGCCTGGGGGGCCGAGATGCCGAGGGCCTGGGCGGCGGCCGGGTTCAGCTCGGCGATGGAGAGGGAGGCGGCCTTCAGCAGCAGGACCGCATCGCTTGATGAGTTGAACAGCAGCCGGTAGCGCGTCTCCACTTCACGCAGCTTCCAATAGTCCCGCTCCATGGCCTGCTGGGCCTCGACGAGCCTGGCCTGAAGCTCCGCCACAGCGCGCAGGTTCTTGCCCACGGCAACCAGACCCGTGCGATCACCCAGGCGCACGGTGGTGTACTCGATGGGCAGCTCAAGACCGCTGGGGAAGCGCTGGGTGAGAGGACGGAAGGCGCACACCCCGGTGCGCCTGGCATCCGCCAGCATGCGACGCAGACCCTCGCTGTCGGACGCCGCCACCGTGTCCGCCCAGGGGCTGCCGATCCATTCAGCGACCTGCTCCCCCGCGAACCCGTTTGAGAGGGTCGCATCGCGAATGACGCCCTCCACGTCCAGGACGAGCATCACATCAGGAAGGGAGAGGTTCTCGCCGCGCATCTGTGTCTCGAATGGGTCTTTCAGGCCTTGGGACTGGTCTGCGGCAAGGGCCCCCAGGGGACCCGCCGCCGCTCGCTACCCCCTCGCCTGTCGAGTCCTTTCCTAAGTCCGTGAGAAGGCAGCGATATCGCCACTACAGTAGCACCATTTCGCGTGCCCCGCCCGAGTTATCGGCTCGGGCTGGGTACCCGTCTGGCGGGGACCCGTGCGATGCAGCGCCTCTGCGGTAAAGGACAACGGCTTGGGTCCACCCCAAGGCACGGGGTTGGACGGCTCAGAGTCGCCCCGGCGCAAGCGGCCCACGCCATAAACCATATTTATTTGAGAGCCGCGACATCGCATCCATCAAGATCATGTGCATTACCTGTTCACTTGACCAAGGAAGCCCCATCCATGTCTTGACCCTTCTCCTTGGCCCCCGACCCAAAGTCGCGCTCTACCGCGGGCTTATCGATACGCTGCCAGGTGCAGCCCCGCTATCACAAAGGGTTGCGAGGCCATTCTGGAACGGCGCCCTATGGCGCTTGGACACCCAGGGAGAGACGCGCAAGAAGATAGAAAACTTTGATGTCGGCATAACATTGACATCTCTTGGACGCACTTTATCTTCTACCCGACCTGGCGTAAGCCCTGCCTGACAATTCACTGAAGCATCCTCCCTGACACTCGCTTTCATCAGGGCCCTGTATCAGGCAAGGGTGTTCGCCAGGCGGCAGGCGAGAAGAACCCGTTAGACGAGTCCGCAACCAAAGGGGATCAAAACATGGCTGAGGTTGAGAATAAGAGCAGGCGCCAGTTCCTGACATTTACTGGCAAGGTTGGCCTGTCCGCACTCGTGGCGAAGGCGGTCGGGATCAATCTGGGCATGGTGGACATCGTGTCTGCCCAGACCGGCAAGCGGGGCGTCGAGCCCTTCCGCTTCGCCATCATCAGTGACGCCCACCTCTACAGCATGGACAACCACAAGTTCGACCAGCAGTTGGCGGACGCGGTTGCCCAGGTGAACGCGATGAAGCCGCTGCCCGACTTCGTCCTGTTTGGTGGCGACGTGGCCCAGAACGGCACCGAAGACCAGCTTGTCAAGGGCAAGAAGATCCTGTCCGAGCTCAAGATGCCGCTGAAGGTCATCCCCGGGGAGCACGACTGGTATCTTGACATGGGCAAGGCCTGGAATGGCCTCTTCGGCCCCGAGACCTGGTCCTTCGACCACAAGGGCGTTCATTTCATCGGGTTGAACGGAATCCTGGTGGAGGACTTCTGGACCCCGGCGGGGATGTCGCCCCTCGAGCGCATGACCGTCATGGAGATGCTCGAGAGCCCCATCCCGGGACCCTGGGGCGTCCATGCCAAGCAGCTCGAGTGGCTCAAGAAGGACGTCAAGGACCTGGCGCCCGACACCCCGATCGTGATCTTCACCCACGGCCCTCTCTGGGATTACTACCCACGATGGAACTTCCAGACCTCCGACGCCCCGGAGATCCGCGAGATCCTCTCGAAGTTCGCCCACGTCATGGCCTTCCACGGGCATGTGCACCAGACCGTCTACAACAAGATCGGCAACATGACTTCCGTGGGCGCCCTCAGCACCTCCTGGCCCTGGCCCTACCCGCCCGTCGAGAAGCCGTTCCCGGCGAGTCAGATGAACCGGGTCGATCCCTCCATCGCCACCGACGGCATGGGCACCCAGTTCATCGACCTGAAGGCGGACGGATATGGCATCTACCGGCACAACCCCTTCGAGGAGGGGGTGTTGACCGAGTTCCTGGCGGCTGGGCTTAAGGTTTAAGGAGGAGGCAAAGATGAAAACGTCTCAAAAATCGATGCGGCTCGCACTCGGCATGTCCCTGGCACTCGGGGCCGCGGTCACGACCTCCACGGTCTACGCCTACCCCTTCACGGCGGAGCAGATCGCCGAGCAGGAGGCGGCCCTCCTGGAATCCGTAAACAGGGGCTATAACCTGTGGCACGGCAGCAGCCCGGACACCACCACCGTGGGCCTGGCCTGCGGCAACTGCCACCCGGACGCCGCCGCAGCCAACCCCCAGACCTTCCCCAAGTACGTTCCCATGTTCGGCAAGGTGGTTCCCTTCCGGGAAATGGTGAACTGGTGCATTGAGAACCCTCAGCTCGGCAAGGCCCTCGACGTCAACAGTGACGACATGACGGCAATGGAGGCCTACGCCTTCTATCTCCACCGCACCCGGCCCATCGAGCCCGGGCTCGCGGCCCGTCAGACCCAGCCGATCGTGGTCGAGGCTGGCAAGGGCTTCCCCTGGAAGCCCTCCGGGATCGGCGTCGATAAGTAAGGAGGCACCGGGGTCCCGCGGTAGCGGGGCCCACTCATCGGAATCCGAGGCCCTTGGCCTCGGATCTCATCACCGGACCGGCGCGTCTCAATCCCGATCACCTACTCGACGTGAATTATCTGATCTCGCTCGCTTTCCTCGTCGCGTCCCTACCCGCATGGGCGGAGCAGGTATGCGACGACACAGGCTTCCCGGCGTCGGCCCCCGCGGAGCGCTTCGTGGATAACGGGGACGGCACCGTCACCGACCTCAGCTCCCAGCTCATGTGGATGCGTTGCTCGGTGGGTCAGACCTGGAGCCAGGGCACCTGTGGTGGCACGCCAGACCGGCGCGACTGGCCCTCGGCCTCCGCCCTCGCCGAGGAGGTGAACCAGGCTGGCACACTCTTTTACACGGATTGGCGCTTGCCGCGGCTTCCGGAGCTCGCGTCCATCGTGGAGCGTAACTGCAAGGACCCGCGCATCGATCTACGCGTCTTCCCCACCACTCCGGCGGAAGTCTATTGGAGCGCCACCCCGAGACCCAATGACGGGGACACCGGATTGGTCTATGCCCTCGACTTCGGCAACCAAGGGGTGATTCCGGAGTCAAGGGACCAGCAACACCTGGTGCGGTTGGTGCGCACCGGTCCTTGAGGTGCACAGTGTTTCCGCTGCCCACGCAACGAAATCGACCCCCTCACGACAGCGATTACGTCAGTCCCGACAGGGGCCGACGTTCCGTGCTGCGACGGGGCGCGGTCCTGCTCGGATTCTTCGGCTGCGGTCTGCTGAGACCCGCCCTGGCGGCGGGCAAGACCGAGACATCGTCAAGCCCCAGCGAAGGCCCCCTTTCCAGCGTCGCGCCCCCCGCGCCGACCCCGGCCAGCGACGAAGACATCAAGCTGGTTGTCCCCGCGCGGGTTGAGGACGGCGCCATGGTCCCCGTCTCCGTGGAGTCTAGGCTCCCCCAGACCCGAGAGATCCTGATCCTGGTGGATCAGAATCCGGTCCCCGTGGCGGCGAGCTTTCGGATCCCCGAGGGGACAGAGCCTTTCGTCTATACGCGCATCAAGGTGGCCGAGAGCGGACCCATTCGCTGCCTGGTGCGGGCGGGAGGGCAACTCTACAGCGCCTCCACGGAGACCCTGATCACCCTCGGAGGCTGCAGCTAGCCCATGGCCGCCGTCACGGAAGCCGCTGGAGGCACTAATCCAACGGACCTCGGGGGGCGCATTCGCATCCGCGCCAGGCGGAAGGACGGCACCACCGAGGCCCTGGTTCTGATGCCACATCCCATGGAAAGCGGGTTCCGTCGCGGCCCGGACGGTCAGGCGGTTCCCGCCCGCTATATCACGGAGGTTCGGATAGAGGTCGCCGGTCGCACCGTCCTGGAGGCGACCTTGGGGCCTGCGGTCTCCCGCGACCCCCTGCTCTCCTTCCGTTTCCGCGGAGGCCAGCCGGGGGAGCCGATCCGGGTCTCCTGGATCGACAGCCTCGGGCATCAGCGCACGCAAGAGGGCGTTATCACCTAGCTCCGCAGAGCTGGCCCAGGTGACACGAGGACATCAGACCGCCCGTCCCAATTTGGGGCAGCGGCAGCGAGCATCGAGGAGCCCCGGGCTCCGAGGCAACCCCGGGTCGTGACCTTCTCGGCCCCCAAAACCACCAACCGGAGGATTGATCCATGCAACCCTGTAATCGCCGTCGCTTTCTGATCAAAGTCGCCGCCGGGACCTGCGCCGCGGCGGTGGCGGGCCTGGCCGCCGCCGAGGAGGCGAAACCCAAGGGCCGGCTGAGCGAGGACGATGCCTACGCGAAGTCCATGGGCTTCCGACTCGATACCACCCAGGTGGACCAGGCGAAGTACCCGAAGCACACCCTGGAGCAGCACTGCGCAAAGTGCCAGCTCTACTCGGGCAAGGAGGGGGATGCCGAAGGCCCCTGCTCCTTCTTCGGCGGCCGCCTGGTGCCAGTCAACGGGTGGTGTCGTAACTTCAAGCCCAAGGCCGCCTAGAACGATCCGCCGTATCCCCGAAAGCCGCAGGGACGCGGCTCTGCTCGCCAATCCTCAGGTGACGCGTCCCATCGTTCGCCGCCCCGCTCGTTCGCAAACCCGCCTGGGAGAACGCGGGAATCTGGTCGCTGACAATTTACATTGACATCCTGTATCGTCAGGCTACGCTGACAGTTCAGGACGTCACAGTCAGACCAGAACAGAAGGGGTCAACCCCAAGCACCACCTGGAGGTTTCTTCCATGCGCGGCATCCGCCTGACTCCAATTCACAGGCTGTCTATTGCTCTCCGATTCCGGTCGCCCCGGGATCGCTCGGTGGAATCGGGATTGCGCACGGGGGGCTCCTCGAGGGGTATGCGGCTTTGCCTTGCCCTAACCCTTGTTTCCCTGGGTGCCTGGCTCCTCGCCGGCTGCGAGCGTACCGAATCCGTTCAGCGGGGTTTCCGAGGGGTTGCACTCGAGCAGCTCTACGATATGAGCACGGTGCGCGCCAACGACCATCTCCATCAGATCCCCCCCCCCGAGCCCCGGGACCCCCCTGATCCCGAACTCCCGCTGGCCAAGGACATCCATCAGAACGTGCAGGTGCTCACCGACCTGAACGTCCTCGACTTCTCCCGCCTGATGCAGGCCATCTCCACCTGGGTCGCCCCGGTGCAGGGATGCGAGTACTGCCACAACGTGGAGAACCTGGCCTCCGACGAGAAGTACACCAAGGTGGTGGCCCGGCGCATGCTGGAGATGACCCGCCACATCAACACCACCTGGACGACCCACGTGAAGGGCACCGGCGTGACCTGCTGGACCTGTCACCGTGGCCAGGCCGTCCCCACGGGCATCTGGTTTGCCGACTCGGGGCCGAACCATCGTTCCCTCCGCGGGTCCGTGAATGTGGGCAACAAGGCCGGTCAGAACACGGCGGGGGTGCGCACCAACGCCTACTCCTCGCTGCCCCTGGATCCCCTGTCCCCCTTCCTGGAGGCGGATTACCCCATCTCGATCCAGGGCAACACCCCCCTGCAGGCGGGAAACCGCAACTCCATCAAGCAGGCGGAATGGACCTACTCGCTGATGATGTACATGTCCAAGTCATTGGGCGTGAACTGCACCTACTGCCACAACACCAGGGCCATGGGCCGCTGGGATCAGAGCAGCCCCCAGCGCGTCACCGCCTGGTACGGGATCCGCATGGTGCGTGACCTCAACGGGGACTATCTGAACCCATTGAAGCCCCTGTTCCCTCCCCATCGGTTGGGCCCCGAGGGAGACGGTCCCAAGGTGGCCTGCGAGACCTGTCACAAGGGGGCCTTCAAACCGCTCTATGGCGTCAGCATGCTGGGCGACTACCCGGAGCTGGCCGGGCCCATGCCCGCACCGGCGAGCGCCCCGGCACAGGAGGGAGAGCCTCAACCCGCGAGCACGGAGACGAACCCGGCGAGCGAGCCCGCGGCGGAGACAGTCGAGAACGCACCCGCCACCCCCGTCGCCGAAGCGCTGTAACGAACGCGGCCTCGGGACCGAGCCCAATCAACTCAGGGCGGGAAGCGATGGCCGATCGCTTCCCGCCTTACGCTTTGATGCCCGGTCGTTGGTCACCCGTGGCGCAGGTAGGGCGTCTCCGCACGCCTAGGTCAAGCGTCGCCAGCGCGCCGCCGCCAGCGCAGGAGCAGGTCCGCAAGATGGGCGACCAAGGCAAGCCCAAGGAATGTACCCGTGACGGAGGGGCCCGCACCCGTTAGAGCCGCCCGCAAGGCGAGCAGCAACAAGGCGCCGGCCACCAGATTCACCACGAGCGGGATGGGCGGCACGCCTCGCGCGGTGCGCACCCACAGGAGACCCAGGAGCAGGGCCTCGAGCGCCATGAGCACGAGGATCAGGTCGACGACACGACCCGTCGCGAACAGTTCGGCCATGAAGCTGGGGTCCGCGGCGCTTGGGCCCGGCGTTCAGACGGCCAACTACTTCGCGGAAACCACGCCAAGGAGATGGGCCAGATCCTTGAAGAAGATGCGGGCGTGGGCCGCGGGCTTGGCCCGCACCAGCCGCTTGTTCATGTAGGCCTCCCAGGTCAGCGTCTGGATGTCCGGGTCCCTGCATAGGCTGACGAACCGCTCCCGTCGGCGATCGCTGGAGTACCAGAAGCGCTGCATCAGGCCCAGCACCCAGAAGACACGGCCGTGGGCGTGCATGAAGCGCTTGCGGGCGAGGCGCAGGCAGCGGGCCTGACCCGTGGCGCAGAACATGTCCGCCGCCTCGGCGGCGAAGCGGCCGCCGGCCATCGCGTAATAGATCCCCTCCCCCGAGGCCGGTGCCACCACCCCCGCCGCATCACCCGCCAGCACCACATGCCGGCCGTCGTCCCAGCGGCGCAAGGGGTGCATGGGGATGGGGGCCCCCTCCCGGCGCAGGGTCTCCGCCTGATCGAGCCCGGCCGCCCGGCGCAGTTCCGCCACCGCCCCCTTGAGCGAGAAACCCTCCCGGGCGGTGCCAACCCCCACGCTGGTAGTCTCGCCATGGGGGAAGACCCAACCATAGAAGTCCGGCGACAAGCGGCCTTGGTAGTAGACATCGCAGCGGGCCGGGTCGAACCCCCCGCGGCCGTCCCCCGGGGAACGGACGATCTCGTGGTAGGCGCTCACGTAGGGCATGTCGGCCGCGCCGGGCACCCGGGCCCGCGCCACCCTCGATCGGGCACCATCGGCACCGATCACACAGCGGGCGCGCACCTCTTGCGTCTCGGGACGCCCGCCAGCCCCAGGCACCTCGTAGCGCACCAGGGCATCCCCATCGCTTTCCGAGTCGAGGCCGCAAAAGGTGCCGGTGCGCCGCTCGGCCCCGGCGTCCGTGGCGCGGGTCCGCAGCCATTCGTCGAAGCGGTCCCGGTTGACCATGCCCACGAAGCCCCCCTCGATGGGCATGTCCACCTGCCGATCCGAGGGCGACACCATGCGCGCCGACTGAATGCGGGCACAGAGCAGATGGGTAGGGATCTCAAACTCCCGGATGAGCTGGGGTGGTATGGCCCCGCCGCAGGGCTTGATGCGCCCACCTCGGTCCAGCAGCAGGACCGAGCGCCCGGCCCGGGCCAGATCGGTGGCCGCGGTGGCACCCGCCGGCCCTCCCCCTACCACGACCACGTCGAAGCGCTCGTTCATTAAAGGTCCCCTTGGTGGCAGAACATGATCAGTCTCCGGGCAAGAGCGCCGGCCAGGCCCCATCTGCCCACCGCCCGCGCGCCCCAAGGCCGGGTGGCACACCGAGGCCTGGCGCAGCGGGACCCAGCGCCCCTCAGGCGGTTTCCGCCACGGCCCCCTCGGGCGCGAGCTTCGGCTCCTCACGGGTCCGGGCCGCCGGCCACGCCACCCGGGCCGCCAGCACGGCGGAGACGAGGAAGAGCACCGCCTCCGCGGCGAAGACGGTGCCGTAGGCGTGAACCGGCTCGCCCATCAGGTGGCGCGTGATGTCCACCGCAGCGGTCCCGATGAAGCCCCCAACCCCGAAGGCGATGGCCTGGGCCGCCCCCCAAAGCCCCATCCGCACCCCCTCACGGCGCTCCCGCCCCGCCGCGACCAGGCCCATCATCGAGCCGATGGCCGCGACGGCGAATAGGCCGTTGGCCAGCCCCAAGGCAAAGACCGCCGGGCGCAGGGGGAACTCAGGTCCCAGGATTCCACCCACGGCGAGCAGGAGGAGCGCCAGCGCCGAGCCCAGGCAGCCGCGGATGGTCCAGGTCTGCAGGGAGCCCAGACGCCGCCCCCAGGCGGTGCTCCCAAGGATGGCCAGCAGCAGCATGCCGATCAGGACGCCGCCGTTCTGCACCCCCGCAAGCCGGGTGGATTCACCGGGGGTGAGCCCGAAGACGGTCCCCGCGTAGGGCTCCAGGATCAGGTCCTGGGCGCTATAGGCCAGCATGGACACGAAGACGAAGATGGTGAAGCGCCGGGCCTGGGGCTCGGACCACACCTGGGCCAGGGCCTCCCGGAACGGGGTCCGCTCCGACACCCCGGGGGCCGGGGTGAGCTCCTGGCTCGGCTCCGATGGCCCCTCGATCCCGCGGATGGCCACCAGGGTCACCAGGAAGGCGCAGCAGGCCACTACGGCGACGACCTCCACCAGGCGCTCCGGGGAGAAGGGGTCGAGGAAGTGACCCGCCGAGGTGGCGGTGACGATGAAGCCGACGATCATCATGAGCCAGACCGTGGTGGCGGCGGCCGCCCGGCGGCCCTCGTCCACCCGCTTGGCCAGCAACACCAGGAGCGAGGTCCCGCAGGCGCCAACCCCCACACCGATCAGGACGAAGGCTAGGACCGCGAGGGTCGTACCCCAGAGCGGCTCGCTCCCCATCCAGGCGGTGGCAAGCGCCGCCAGCACCCCGCCCGCGGCCAGCACCCCCATGCCGCCGAGGATCCAGGGCGTGCGCCGACCCCCCAGGTCGGAGCCGTAGCCGAGCCGGGGCCTGAGGATCTGGACCACATGGTGGAGGGCCACCAGGGCACCGGGGAGCATGGCCGGCAGCAGCAGCTCCACCACCATGACCCGGTTCAGGGTGGAGGTGGTGAGGACCACGATGGAGCCCAGGGCCGCCTGGACCAGACCGAGGCGAAGGATCCCAATCCAACCCAGACCCTCGGCCTTGACCTGGCTCATGACTGAATCCCCCCCAGGGCGAAGGCGCTCACCATCATGCCCGTGACATAGACGCTGACCCCGAGGGCGCTGTACCAGGTGGCCCGTGCCAGGGGGTCCGCCAGAAAGCGGACCATGAGAAGGATCTGGATCGCCAGGACCAGGGCGACGGCCGCCGCGTGGCCGGGACGACCCCAGTCGAGCAGCAGCCAGACCACCGTCATTTGGGGCAGGGCCATAACAGCGCAGGCAACCCAGGCGGCCCCCCGCACCCCGAGCTGCACCGGCAGGGAACGGATGCCCATCCGCCGGTCGCCCGCGATGGCCTTGAAGTCGTTGAGGGTCATGATGCCGTGGGCCCCCAGGCTGTAGAGGGCGGCCAGGGCCAGGATGCGCCACTCCGGTAGGGCCCCGCCGATCATCACGGCGGCACCCGTGACCCAGGCGAGCCCCTCATACGAGATCCCGACCGCCGCGTTGCCCCACCAGCCGTTGCGCTTAAGGCGCAGGGGCGGGGCGCTGTAGGCCCAGGCGAGGACCAGGCCCAGGGCCGCCGCGCCGAGCACCCAGGGGCCCAGGGCGGCCGCCACCAGCAGGGACAGGGCGGTCCAGGCCAGGGCGATGTAGAGCCCCCATTGACCCGGGATGCGCCCCGAGGGGATGGGGCGGTGGGGCTCGTTGATGGCGTCGACGTGACGATCGAACCAGTCGTTCACCGCCTGGCTGGTCGCGCACACCAGTGGGCCCGCCAGGATCACCCCGGCGATCGCGAGCGGCCAGCGTCCCTCCAGGGGAACCCCCGATGAGACCACCCCGCAGGCGAAGGCCCACATGGGCGGGAACCAGGTGATGGGCTTCAGGAGCTCCAGGCCCGCGGCGAGGGATGGCCGCGGCACCGGGGGGGCAAGGGTGGCGGGAGGATCCATGGGCGAAAATTATAGCTGACAGTTACTGTTGTCAACGCAGCCTGACAATTGGGCCCGCCCCTCACTCCTGCTCGGGAGCCTCCCCACCGATCCCGTAGCGCGCCAGCTTCACGTAGAGCGATTGGCGACTCAGCCCCAGCAGCTCCGCCGCAGAGGCCCGGTTTCCGCCCGTGAGCTTCAGGGCCGCCTCGATGCAGAGACGCTCGATCAGGTCCGTGGATTCCCGCACCAAGTCCTTCAGGGGAGCGCTGCCCACCCGATCGGTGAGCTCCCCGACCCAGACCGGCAGGCCCGCCTCCGCCGCCCGCTCCCCGATCAGGCGCCGGCCCACGTCGCGTATGAAGAATCCAAAGCAGGGGCGGTCCCCGTTGGGTACAGCGGCGGCGCAGATCTCCGCCTCCACGGTGGTCCCGTACTCACCGCGCAGGGTGGTGCGGAAAAGCCGCAGGGAGCCGTGCTGGCGCAGGGTGCTGAGCAGCACGTTGAGATCGATGGTGGCCCGTCCCAGCCACCGGTCCAGGGATTGGCCCCGCAGCAGATGCTCGGTAGCAAGCTCCACCTGATCCAGGAAGGCACGATTGGCGGCGAGGATGCGCCCCTCAGGGTCGGTGATCAGGATGGCATCGGGGGCGGCACCCACCGCCTTCAGGAGCCGCGCCTCCTGCTCGGGCAGGGCCGGACCCCGAGTCTCGGCAGGTTGGGGTCTCAGGCGGACCACGAACAGGACCGCGTCGTCCTGACGCAGCAGGGAGACTGATACCGTGAGGTCCGCCTCCGCCCCTTGGCGCCGGGCCCTCACACTTTCAGCGCGACCACTGCTCAGCACGGATCCGAGCAGGGACTCGAGGGCGCGCATCCCCGTAGGCTCGAAGCCCTCGGGAAAGGGCCTGCCCACCAGGTTGGATCCGGCGTTGCTGAGCAAGGCAATGGCCGCGGGGTTGGCCTCCACCACGCGCCGGAGGGCCGAGTCCACGACGAGCACCGCCTCGGAGACGCTCTGGAACAGGAGCCGATAGCGCGTCTCCATCTGGCGGTAGCGCCAATAGTCCCGCTCCAGGGCCTGCTGCGCGTCCACGAGCTGCTGCTGCAACGAGGCCACCACCTGGAGCTCACGGCCGAAGGCCAGGATGTGGCCCCGGTCCCCCACCTGGATGGCCCGGTACTGGACCGGGACGTCCCGACCCTGGCGCCCCCGGTGGACCACCTGACGCCAGTCACTCGACTTCCGCTCGTGCAGGTCCCGAAGCAGGGATTCCAGGCGCGGGCGGGTATCGGCGGAGACGGTGTCGGCCCAGGGCTTACCGACCCAATCGGCGCCCACCTCCTGGGCCAGGCCCTCGTTGCCCAGGGCCACGTCGAGCACGGCCCCCTGGGCGTCCAGCAAGACCGCGATATCGGCCACCGTCTTCGCCAGCATGGCCGCCGCGCCCACCTCGGCCTGGCCGTTGAGCTCCGCCGGCACTTGGATGGCACACACGCCTAGGACCCCAGGCAACCGCCACGGAGGACACGCGACGGAGTCAGGTGCAACGGCATCACCACGCCTCCCGAGGGTCCGTGTGCGCAAATCGAGGGTGAAGGGCCATGGCTGGCGCTCGACCACCCGGGCGCGGGGTATGGATGGCCCGGGGCTCGCCATCAAGGGCCTGCCCCGAGGCCAACCGGGCTCCAGTCAAGTGTGTCCTTTGACCGGCGAATGTCAAGCCTCTCGAACGTCAATCTGCGTTGACACTCGCGCGACGGCGGACTAGATTGTGGTCGAGGGGGGAGCAGACAGACGGCCCTGTCCCCAGCCATCCCAGCGACTTCAGGTACCCGCACGACCATGCCTCTTTACACGGCGGAGGAGCGCAAGCGTCGCGACGCCTCGCCCTGGACCCTCGTCCAGGGGATTCTCGCGCCT
>JBLMWY010000460.1:0-5057 GCA_050257475.1 Bdellovibrio bacteriovorus | reverse complement strand
CCCCGCCTCCCGCTCCAGCGTGCGCTCGGGCACCGCGCCCATGGAGCCCGCGTCGCGCCCCTTCTCGATCTCCACCAGCACCGCCTCGGTCGCGCTGATGGTCACCTTGTCGCCGACCTTGATCGCCTTGATGCGCTGGACCTCCGGCGGGATGCGCAGGACCTCGAAGGAGCCATCCGCGGTCTTAAGGGTCATAAGACGGGTTTCGGTGTTGATCACCACCACCTCACCCGACACCTCGGCCAGGGTCGCGCCGCCGGCCACCGGCGTGATGGTGTCCTCGGCAACCGCAGACTGCACGGCGGCGACCCCGCTCAGGGTCAGGGCCGCGGCAAGGGCAAAGGGCAGTGGGTGTCTCATCGAGGCTCTCCGGGTGGTTGGGCAGGGGCACGTTTTTGGGACGCCGAAAGTTACGCCGCTCGCCGACATCGCGCAAGCAGAACGCCAGGTTACTGAAAATTAAGAGGCCGTTAAGCCGACCGCAAAGCCATGGAACCCATACTGCGAGCCAGCGGGGATGGATCGCGGCACCGCCGCTGGCCGCCCCGATCTTCGATTCCGTGGATTCAGTCAGCACCCCAAACGAGCACCATCGAGCCATGAGCAACGAATCATCAATGCAGCCACGTCGTCTGACCCAGCTTCTGACCCAGCGCCGCACCCTGGTCGCGGTCTCGGTCGCTCTCGCCCTGGCCGCTGGAGGCGCCGTCCTGGCCCAGTCCCAATCGGCATCGGTGACCGCGCCCGCCGCCGCCGTCCTACAGCCGGTGATGCCGAGCTTCGCCGACGTGGCGGAGCGGGTTTCACCCGCCGTGGTGAACGTGACGGTGGTCTCCGAGAGGGCCGCACCTACCAGCCTGCGCAGCCATCCCGGACTGCCCGAGGACGGGCCCATGGGTGAACTCTTCAAGCACTTCTTCGACCAACCCGGCATGTCCATGCCCCACAAGGTCCAAGGTGCTGGCTCGGGCTTCATCATCGACCCAGAGGGACACATCGTCACCAACAACCATGTCATCGACGGGGCCAATGAGGTGACCGTCACCATGAACGATGGAGCCAAGTTCAAGGCCCAGGTCCTGGGACGGGACGACAAGTCAGACCTGGCCCTTCTGAAGGTCGAGTCCGGGCGTCCCCTCCCCTACGTGGATCTGGGGGACTCCGCGGGCGCCCGCGTAGGCGATTGGGTCCTGGCAGTGGGCAACCCCTTCGGTCTCGGCGGGTCGGTCAACGCCGGCATCGTCTCCGCTCGGGGGCGCGACATCAACACCGGCCCCTACGACGACTACATCCAGATCGACGCCCCCATCAACCGCGGCAACTCGGGCGGCCCCCTGTTTGACGTTTACGGTCGGGTGATCGGCGTCAACACCGCCATCTACTCCCCCACCGGCGGCAACGTGGGTATCGGCTTCGCCATCCCGGCCGAGACGGTGCGCGGCGTGGTGGCGCAGCTCCAGGAGCACGGCCGGGTGGAGCGCGGCTGGCTGGGTGTCCAGATTCAGCCTGTCACCGAGGAGCTGGCGAGCGCCCTGGGGCTCCCGGGCACCAATGGGGTCCTGGTCGCCGACGTGCTCCCGGACGGTCCCGCCGCCGGCACCGAGCTCAGGGCCGGGGACGTGATCCTGCAGGCCGGCGGCCAGGCCATCAAGGATTATAAGGACCTGCCCAAGCTGGTTGCCGCCACCAAGGCCGGCACCGTGATGAAGCTCGACCTGGTGCGGGACGGCAAGCCCTTGACGCTGAGCGTGACCGTTGGCCAGATGCCGGGCGAGGAGACCCTGGCCCAGTCCTCCACGCCGGGGACGGGCGAGTCGGCCCAGCCCCGCCTTGGCCTCTATCTCGCCCCCATGACCCCGGAGCTGCGCAAGGAGCGGGGCCTGAGTACCGAGTCCGAGGGGGTCTACGTGGCTCGGGTGGAGCCCGGAAGCCCCGCCGAGCAGGCCGGGATCCAGGCCGGCAGCCTGATCTCCATGGTGGGCGGTGAGCCCGTGACCTCGCCGGATCAGGTGGTGGCGGCGGTGCGCCAGGCGGCCGAGGACAAGCGTCCGGCGGTGCTGCTGCGGGTGGAGAAGGACGGTAAGCCCATGTTCGTTGCCGTCCCCTTCGAGGCCTAAGGTGATGGACGTCGGCCACGCCCCGGACGGCCCTGACGCGGGCTACCCGCGGACGCGGCCGGCGTCATTCCAGGTCGGTTTGGCGACATCGGCGGAGGTCACACGCCGCCGGCCAATCCCGTATCATTCACCCATGCGTGTCCTCTTGATCGAAGACGACCGCCAGATGGCGGATTATCTGCGGAAGGCCCTGACCGAGGTCGGCGCCGTGGCCGACCATGCCGCGGACGGACGCGAGGGACTCCTGCAGGCGGCCAGCGGCGATTACGACGCCCTGATCGTGGACCGCATGCTGCCCGGTCTTGACGGGTTGGCCATCATCCGCACCCTGCGCGCCTCGGGCAACCAGACCCCGGTGCTCATCCTCTCGGCTCTGGGCGAGGTGGACGACCGGGTGGAGGGCCTGCGTGCCGGCGGTGACGACTACCTGGTCAAACCCTTCGCCTTCTCGGAGCTGCACGCCCGCTTAGAGGCCCTGCTGCGGCGCGGGGCCAGCGAGGTGCCCGAGACCCGACTGCGCGTCGCCGATCTGGAGATGGACCTGCTCAAGCGTGAGGTCACCCGGGCGGGACGCCCGCTTCAGCTCCAGCCCCGGGAGTTTCGGCTGCTGGAATACCTGATGCGCCATGCCGGCCAGGTGGTCACCCGCACCATGCTCCTGGAGCAGGTGTGGGACTATCACTTCGACCCCCAGACCAACGTGATCGATGTCCACATCAGCCGCCTGCGCGGCAAGATCGACCGCGACTTCGACACCCCACTGCTGCACACGGTTCGCGGTGCGGGCTATATGATCCGCGCCCAATGACCCCGGATCTCGGGGCGGACGACCTCGACGCCCCGCCCGCCACAGGCTCGCCACCACCACCCGCGGAGCGGTCCGCGGTCGGCCCCCCACCACCATCCACACCTGCCAAGGCCCGAGGTCCCGCCGATGACCTTTGGGTGTGGGCGGCCCGCGTCATCGGAAGCTCCAGCTTCCGGCTGGCCGTGCTCTACATGCTGCTGCTCATGGTTTCGGTGGCGATCCTGCTCGGATTCATCTACTGGTCCACCGCGGGCTACATGGACCGCCAGCTCGATGCCACTATCGCCGCCGAGACCCAGGGACTCGCGGAGCAGTACCGTCAGCGCGGGCTGCGCGGCCTCACCAGCCTGATCAAGGAGCGGGTCGCCCGGGACCCCACTGGAGCCGGCGTCTATCTCCTGGTGGACAAGAACCTTCAGCCCCTGGTCGGCAACCTGGACCGTTGGCCCGGCGGCTTTCCGGACGCCGACGGTTGGGTGCACTTCAGGCTGCGCGAGCGTGGGCCCGACCGCACCGAGGAGCACGCCGCCCGCGCCCAGGTGTTCCGGCTTCAGGGGGACCTCCGGCTCCTGGTCGGCCGCGACGTGCGCGACCTGGAAGCGATCCGGCGGCTGATCCTCGACGCGCTCACCTGGGGCTTGGCCCTTACCGCGGGGCTGGCCCTCCTGGGCGGCTGGCTGTTGACCAGCCGCGTGGTGCGCCGCATCGAGGCGATCAACGAAACCAGCCGCGACATCATGGAGGGGGACCTGTCCCGGCGCATCCCGCTCGGGGGCAGCGGCGACGACTTCGATCAGCTCGCCGCCGGGCTGAACCGCATGCTGGCACGCATCGAGTCCCTCATGGCCGGGGTGCGCCAGGTCTCGGACAACATCGCCCACGACCTGCGCACCCCCCTGACGCGGCTGCGCACCAAGCTGGAGGTCCTGCGCGCCGAGCTGGAGTCCGCCCTGGGTGAGGGTCACCCCACCGCCGCCGCCGTGGAGGAGACCATCGCCGACGCCGAGGTGATGCTCGCCACCTTCAACGCCCTGCTGCGCATCGCCCGCATCGAGTCAGGCAGCCAGCGCGCCGGCTTCGCCGAGGTGGACCTGGTCCCCCTGGCCCAGGACGTGGCGGAGCTCTACGAGCCGGTGGCCGCGGACAAGGGGCAGACCCTGCGGGTGGAGGTGCCGAGATCCGCGCGGGTGTACGGCGATCGTGACCTGCTGTTCCAGGCCCTGGGGAACCTGGTGGACAACGCCGTCAAGTACACCCCCGAGGACGGTCAGGTGACCCTGCGCATCCGTCCCTTGCGCGACTCCATCGCCGTGGAGGTCACCGACAGCGGCCCCGGGATACCGCCGGAGCTGCGCGAGGAGGTCTTCCGCCGTTTCTTCCGCGCCGACCACAGCCGCTCCACCCCCGGCAGCGGCCTGGGGCTAAGTCTGGTCCAGGCGGTGATCCAGCTCCACAGCGCCAGCGTCGAGCTGGGGGACAACGGCCCGGGCCTCCGGGTCACAGTACGCCTGCCGCGTCCCAGGCCCGCCAACCAGGTCCCCGACCAACCGCCGGTCAATCCCTGACCGTCCCAGGATTCCAGCCTGGGATCAGCCGTTTAGATGGCCCTCCAACAGCCTATCCACAGGGGCGACCACAGCGATTGTGGAGAAGCCTCGCCCGTGTGGGGCGAGGCGGCGGGATGGTTGCCTAACGCCCCGGAGCCACGACGCTCAGCGTATAGGCCATTGCGAGGCTGAAACCGAGAAAGGGGTGATCAGACGCATTCTGACGGGGATGTCCACGTCGCCACCTCCGCCCGCGAGAGCGAGGGGAGGCAGGCGCTCGTCGCGACCATCGGATGCGTCGAGGCGACCGACGCCGACAGGGGCTCGGGCGCATGGCGCCCAAGCCGCAAGATGCATGGAGCCGGCGAGAGGATTCGAACCCCCGACCCGCTGATTACAAATCAGCCGCTCTGCCAACTGAGCTACGCCGGCTTGGGGAGCCCCGCGGGTGGGCGGGGTGGACTGCGAGAGGCTGCAAGTGTAGCGCCAACCCCGGGGCTTGGCGAAGCGCTCACGGGACCTGGGGCTTTCCAATCCGGGCGATTGGGCCGATGATTCGAGCATGGACGCCTTCCCCTACCCTGT
>JBLMWY010000459.1:0-9814 GCA_050257475.1 Bdellovibrio bacteriovorus | reverse complement strand
GGCCCGCCAGGCGGGCGACAAGATCTTCGCCAACCCGCGCAATGCCGCCGCAGGCAGCCTGCGCCAGCTCGACCCCCGCATCACCGCGGCCCGGCCCCTGCGCTTCTGCTGCTATGGCTGGGGGGAGCTGTCGGAGGACCCGGGCGAGAGCCAGTTCGCCATGCTCCAACGCATCGCCGCCTCGGGCCTGCCCATCTCCCGGGAGCTGCGCCTGGTCTCGGGGCTCGACGGCTGCCGCTCCTATTTCGACGAGCTGGGGCGCCGCCGCGACCGCCTGGGCTACGAGATCGACGGCGTGGTCTTCAAGGTGGACCGCCTGGTGGACCAGGCCGCCCTGGGGTTCACCGCCCACCACCCGCGCTGGGCCATCGCCCGCAAGTTCCCGCCCCAGGAGGCGCTGACGGAGGTGGAGGCGGTGGAGTTCCAGGTGGGCCGCACCGGGGCTGTGACCCCCGTGGCTCGGCTGAGGCCCGTGCAGGTCGGCGGGGTGACCGTCTCCAACGCCACTCTCCACAACATGGACGAGGTGGAGCGTAAGGATGTGCGCGTCGGCGACACCGTTTACGTGCGCCGGGCAGGCGAGGTGATCCCCGAGATCGTCCGCGTGCTTCCCGAGCGGCGACCACCCCATGCCCAACCGGTAGCGCTACCCCGACATTGCCCCGTGTGCGGGGCCGACGTCATCCGCCCCCCTGGGGAGGCGGTGGCCCGCTGCAGCGGCGGACTCTACTGTCCGGCCCAGCGCAAGGAGTCTCTGCGCCACTTCGCCTCCCGCAAGGCCATGGACATCGATGGTCTGGGCGAGAAGCTGATCGACCAACTGGTGGATCTTGACCTGGTCCACGAGCCCGCGGATCTCTATCGGTTGACCGCGGACCAGCTCGCCGCCTTGGAGCGAATGGGCAAGAAGTCCGCCGCCAACTTGATCGCGGCCCTGGAGCGCAGCAAGACGACCAGCTTCGCGCGTTTCCTCCATGCCCTGGGGATCCGGGAGGTGGGGGAGGCCACGGCGGCGGCCTTGGCCGCCCGCTTCAACCGCATCGAGGACCTCGCGGGGGATACCACCGACGTGGAGGGCGTAGGGCCGGTGGTTGCCGCCCATATCGCGGGATTCCTCGCCCAGGCCCACAACCGCGAGGCCATCGATCGCCTGCTCGCCGCCGGGGTCCAGTGGCCGGAGACGGCACCGGTCACCGAGCCAAGGGAGCTGCCGCTGGCGGGCACGACCATCGTGATCACCGGCACCCTGAGCCGGCCCCGGGAGGAGGTCAAGGCCGAGCTGGAGTCGCTCGGTGCCAAGGTCACCGGGAGCGTCTCCCGCAGCACGGATTACCTGCTGGCGGGGGCGGAGGCGGGCTCCAAGCTGGACAAGGCCCGCGCCCTGGGGGTGCGGGTGATCGGCGAGGCCGAGCTAGCGGGGCTGATTGCGGGTGCTCAGACCATCGCGCTGGATTCCTGAGCCGGCGGACGCCATCTCCGCAGGACATCGGGCAAGCCCCCGGGCAGTCCGAACGACTGAGAACAACCCCCAGAAGACCTAACCCCAGATGAAAGAGTCAAGACCTCATGAATGAGCTTACCCAGGAGCAGCAGATCCTGATCGCCATGCGCAAGACCCTCGCGGCGATCATCAAGGATGTGACCCCACCGGCGGGGATGCGTCATCCCCTCTCCGACGGGACCATCGAGGACGTGCGCCAATGCCTCTCCCTGATCGCCGCCCGCGAGAAGGAGCTGGCGGACGCCCAAGGCCGGGGCGGCGAGCGACCCTACTACGCCGACGAGCCCCAGGTGGCCCAGGTGGTGCCCATCGCCGGGCTCAGCCGAAAGAAGGACTAGGCCCCGTGCCCAGGCGCTTCATCCCCCGTCCGAGCAAAGCCCTCGCCTGTGCCTTGCTGGGGGTCCTCCTGGCCCTTGGCGGCTGGGGACGATCGGCCTACGGGCAGGGCCCCGCCAACACCGGGGCGCCGGCCCCCTGGTCCTATTCCGGGGAGCAGGGCCCCGAGCGCTGGGCGAGCCTGTCCCCGGACTACGCCCAGTGCGCGGCCGGTCGGCTCCAGTCGCCCATCGACATCGGCTCCGTGGAGCGGATTCCATACAGCCCCCTGGTGTTTCGCTACCGCTCCCAGTCGCTGGATCTAGTGAACGATGGCTACGGGGTCCACCTGCTGGTCCCGCCGGGCAGCGAGCTGCGTCTGCGCGGCGACGTATACACCTTGACCGAGGTGCACTTTCACGTGCCAGGGGAGCATCGCATCAATGGCGTCGGCTCCTCCGCCGAGATCCATTTCATCCACCGCGACGCCCGCGGGCGACCTGTGATCGTGGCGGTGAGGGTCCAGGCGGGGCGGCGGTTCAACAGCATCCTGGCGCGCATCACCGATTCCTTGCCGATGATGCCGGGAGAGCAGGTGGCCCAAACGCGCGTCGGTGTCAACCCACTCTTCCTGCTCCCTTCCGAGCGGGACTATTTCACGTACACGGGCTCCCTCGGTTCACCACCTTGCAGCGAGCCCGTCCTCTGGTTCGTGCTGGCCAAACCCCTGGAGATCGACGCGGACCTGATCCGCACCATTGCCCGGGCGACGGGCGCCAATGCCCGTCCGGTGCAACCCCTCAACGGCCGGCCCGTGTATTTTGCCCCGCGCGACTGAGGCCTGGAGGCTGAGCCCTGGGGCCCTGGGTCGTCCGCCGGCTCCCTGTTCTTCTCCAGGGCGCACACATATACTCAGAGCCCGCGCCCCCCTGATTCTGAGCCGGAGCAACCCAATGAAAAAGGTCGAAGCAATCATCAAGCCGTTCAAGCTGGACGACGTGCGGGAGGCCCTGTCGGCGGCTGGGATCACTGGCATGACCGCCATCGAGGTCAAGGGCTTCGGCCGTCAGAAGGGCCACACGGAGCTCTATCGGGGCGCGGAGTACGTGGTGGACTTCCTGCCCAAGGTGAAGGTGGAGCTGGTAGTCGCGGACGAGAGCCTCGACGCCTGCGTCAATGCCATCATCACCGCGGCTCGCACCGGAAAGATCGGCGACGGAAAGATCTTCGTCTCCGATGTCACCCGCGTGGTGCGCATCCGCACCGGCGAGGAGAACGAGGCGGCCGTCTAGCCCGGTTCCGTTTATCGCCGAGGCAGGGTCCACCCCGCGAACCGCCAGACCTCGGCTCCACCCCCGGTCCCCTCGACCATCCCTGCCGACGGGGCGCCATAGGACCCGCGACTTCCCGGGTCTGGGACGCGCTCGACCCCTGCCCCTGCGCGATTCGCGGCGCAGTCCAAAGAACGAAGGCGTCCGCTGCTCCATAGTCCTCGGCGATGACAGCCCCGACCCATCACCGAGCCGCCTCGATGAACCAAGAACGCTGGCATATCCCCACCTGCGACGAGGAGCTAGTCGACATCTTCCTGGAGGAGGTGGGCGAGCTCCTTCAGCACATCGACAACCACCTGAAGGCCTGGACCTCCCATCCAGGGGACCAGCAGTCGCTGACCGAGATCCGCCGCTGCTTCCACACCCTCAAGGGCAGCGGCCGCATGGTCAAGGCGCTGGATCTGTCCGAGCTGGCCTGGAAGCTGGAGCGGATGCTGAACCAGGCACTCGCGGGGGCGGTCCAGGTCTCGGAGCCGATGCTGAAGGTGGTCGCGGCCGCTCGGGCCCAGATCCCCAAGATGGTGGACGCCTTCAAGAACCGACGACCCCTGGGGGAGGACCGCGATATCCTGACCCTGATGCGCCTCGCCGATACCCTGGCGGCGGGCAAGGCGTCTCCGACTCGCCCCACCCTTCGTGCCATCCCCTCGGCTACGGAGGAGCGGCCGGCCCGCGCCCAGGAGATTCATATCAGCCTGTCCCGTTGCATGCAGCGCGCGGATGAGGCCCTGCACCGCTCCGAGTTGGCCCTGCAGCAGGCGCGCCGAACCTCGGCCCTGCTCGAGACCACCCAAAGGATGGCGGGGCAGCCGGAGACAGGTGGCGAGGTGACCCGCCTCCGCGAGCTCGTGGAGCGGCTCGCCAACGAGGTCTCGGAGCTGCGCCTGCGCTCCGAGCAGAGCCAGCGGGAATCGGCCCTGCGCCACGGGGAGCTCAATCAGCGCGTCGAGCAGCGGGTGCGGGCTCAAATGGCGCCAAGCATGGAGCGCCTGCGCGACGAGATCCAGCAGGAGATGGAGGAGCGACACCTCGCCGAGAGGGCCCGGCGCCGCTTCGGGTGGCTGGCCCTCATCCTGAGCGCCTTGATCGGCGGCCTGGTCGCGTCCGCGCTGATCCTATCGACCCTCTACCTCGGCTGACACCGGGATTCCCGACCCCGCTCGGAGGCACGGTTGCCGCGGCTTCCCAAGCCTGCCGGATGGCGCGCCCGCCGGTCTGCCCTACAAGCACAGGCCGTGGAACGAGCCCGGATCAGTCCATGATCTGCAGGGCGAGCAGATGGACCTCGGCGTGCAATGGCTCGCAGCGTATGACCCTGCAGGGCGTGCTGATCGCCTCGGTTTCCCGCCAGACGATCTCCCTGCCCACCTCGAGGGCCGGCCCCACGTAAACGCAGGCAAGGCCACGGTGGCTTTCGTTGATCGGGAGCCCCGTCAGCGCCTTCTCGGATTCCCCGTCCAGGATCAGGAAACGCAGGACCCCATTGCCCGGATCCGGATACCGCAGGTGCCTTCTTCTTTCCTCATTGCTCATGCTGTTTGGCCGTCTCCAAGAATGATCAGGGATGGACCGAGCTGTAGCCACGCCGGTTCACGGCCATGGCGGGCGATAGGAGACCCCGGCGACGTCCATCGAATGGCCCCCCCCGCAGAATCGCCCATCGCCCGGATTCTACGCACCGCCTGTCCCACCGAACATAGGCCGCCCTTGGCTCCCGATCGGTCGGATACACTTGAGGCTCGGATTTCGAGAAGCAGATCAGCATGAAACCCAAGATTGTCATCTCATCCCGCGATCTAGAGCGGCTGGAGTCCCTACTTGAATCCCTGCCCGGTCAAGAGCTCCCCGACCGGCACGCCCTGGAGGCGGAGCTCGCTCGTGCGGAGATCGTGGAGCCGCGCGACATGCCACCGACCGTGGTGACGATGAATTCGACGGTACGGTTCAGGGTCGAGTCGTCGTCGAAGGACTTCCATCTCACTCTGGTCTATCCCAAGGACGTCGATGCCAACGGGGGTACCATCTCAGTACTCGCCCCCGTGGGCAGCGCGCTGCTCGGCCTCTCCGTGGGGGACGAGATTGAGTGGCCAAAGCCCGGCGGGGGAATGCTTCGGGTGCGCATTGAAGAGGTGACCTATCAGCCCGAGCGCTCCGGCGAATACCACCGCTAACGGCACTGGCACCCGCGCCACCCTGGAGCACGTCAGTCGCGGGCGCCATGCTGCTCTCCCTCACCCCGACCAACGGCCACGGGGAGGGTGTCGCAAAAGTCCCTCGCCCCGGGGGTGAGAGGGGTTGGGGTCCCGGGGAGGGGGGGTAGCCTCTCAATCCATGGTCTTGCTCGATGCAGCCGCGATCCGCCCCAGGATCTCCGGCCACCCTCGGCTCTCATACGCGCCCCTCACAGGGAGAGGGAGAACAAGGCAGCGTCCTTCCTAGCCTCCGATCGCTGCGGCCCGCTGGACATTCGACCGGTCGGGTCAGGTGTCATCCCGCGAGTGGCGCGGGAGACCATCGACGAGCGGCCTCAGGTCCAAACCCCGTAACGCCTGCACCGCAATCTCCCAACGCCCAGCGCCGCACAGGCCGCTGATGCCCGCGTCTTCATAGGCCTCCAGGATGGCTTGCAGGCAGGCCGCGCGGATGATCTCGGCAAGCTCCATCTGGTCCGACAGGGCTGCTCCCCTTCGGGTTGGATCCCCGTTCAGATTCCCGGACATGGCTCCTCTCGGCGCTCGGGTCGGGCAGTCCGCGCATGGTTTCCACGCACAGGTTGAGCCGCACCGCTCGGTGTATCGACGCCCGCGATAGCAGCTAGCGATAAGTTACGTTTGTGTTCTGTCGCCATCGCTCGATATTTTAGCTTTATGGCTCGACGTCCATGAGCGCGCGTCATGTTTTCCGCCGGGAATCCCGGGTTTGAGCTGAATCGACGGGCCGCACCATGACGAAGGACCGGGCCAAGTCCCGCCAGCGACTCACCGCGCTCACCCAGATCGTGCGCGAGGTGGACGCGGCGCCAGACCTCAATGGCGCACTGCGCGTGCTGGTCGAGCGCACCAGAGCGGTCATGGGGTCCGACGTCTGCACGGTCTACTTCACGGACCCGGCGCAGCGCCGTCATGTGGTGGCCGCCACGGAAGGGCTCTCCTCCGGGGTGGTCGGCAAGGTCCAGTTCGGGTTTGGTCGCGGACTCATCGGCCAGGTCGCCGAGGATTGCCGGCCTCTCAATCTGGACCGCGTGCCGCCCGATCTCGACCAGGACTTCGTCCTGCAGGCGGGCGGTGGGACCTACCAGGGATTCCTCGGGGTCCCGGTCACCCACAAGGCGCAGGTCCAGGGCGTCTTGGTGGTTCGTCAGCGGCAGGCGCGCCGCTTCGACGATGCCGATGAGGCCTTTCTTGGCACGCTGGCCGCCCAGCTCGGCGGGGCCATCGCCTATGCCAAGGCCCGCGGGGAATGGTGCCCACTCTGCCGAGCCGATGACGCTTCTACGGGTCAGATCGAAGGACTGCCGGGCGCGCCGGGCCTGGCCATCGGGCTTGGTGTCGCGGCGTTCGGACCCCGTGACGTCGAGGGCATCCCCCAGCGCGCCGTCGAGGACATGGCGGCGGAGGAGGCCCGGTTGCGTCAGGCCATCTCGACCGTTGGGGCGGAGATGGCGGCGCTCACCGCCCAGCTCGCCGGGACCCTCTCGCAGGCCGAGCTCGCCCTGTTCGACGCCTATGGGCTCCTGCTGGACGGCCCCGAGATCCTGGAGGGTGCGGCCTCCCTGGTGCGGGAGGGCGACTGGGCCCCGAGCGCCCTGTCGCGAACCATCGAGACCTATGCGCGGCGTTTCGATGCCATGGAGGACCCCTATCTGCGGGAGCGGGCCACGGATATCCGTGCTCTGGGTGAACGGGTCCTGGCCCACCTGCTGGGGGAGACGCCTCCCGGGACCCGAGTCCAGGGGCCGGCCATCCTGGTGGGACAGCACCTGAGCGCCGTCGATATCGGCCAGGCCCAGGCCGGACAGCTCGTCGGGATCATCTCCGGCGACGGCTCGTCCCTGTCCCACGCCGCCATCCTCGCCCGCAGCCTGGGGATTCCGGCGGTGATGGGGATCTCCGAACTGCCGCTGGCGCGGCTCGACGGGCAGGAGCTAGTGGTGGACGGGGGCTCAGGCCGGGTGCACTTGCGCCCGACTCCGCGCGTGCGCCAGGCCTTCGAGACGTCCATACAGAACCAACGGCTTCAGGCCCAGGCCCTGGAGCGGGCTCGGGGACTCGCTGCCGTCACGCAGGACGGGGTCAAGGTCGCCCTGTTCGTCAACGCCGGTCTCAGCACCGATCTGGGGACCGCGGCGGCCTCCGGCGCCGCGGGCATCGGACTCTTCCGCTCCGAGCTGCCGTTCATGCTGTTCAATCGCTTGCCCAGCGAGATCGAGCAGATGGCGCTCTATCGCCAGGCCCTGGAGGCCATGGCACCCCGGCCGGTGACCCTGCGCACCCTCGACGCGGGGGGCGACAAGTCCCTGCCCTACCTCGCCGGCTCCGACCTCAACCCGGAGCTTGGCGCGCGGGGCATCCGCTATCTGCTGGACCACCCGGAGATCTTCCTGACCCAGCTTCGGGCGGCGCTGCGGGCGGATCTCGGGCTGGGCAACCTGCGCCTGCTGCTCCCGATGATCAGCGGCCTGGACGAGCTCGACCAGGCCCTGACGCTCCTGGGGCAGGCGATGGAGCAGTTGGCCACGGAGGGCCATCCGGTCGCGCGGCCCCCCGTGGGCGTCATGATCGAGGTGCCGGCCGCCGTCTACCAGGTCCAGGCCTTGGCCCGCCAGGCGGACTTTCTGTCGGTGGGGACCAATGACCTGGCCCAGTATCTGCTCGCCACCGACCGCAACAACCCGCGGGTGTCCAGCCGCCTGGATCCGGCGCATCCGGCGGTGCTCCTGGCGCTGCGGCAGGTGGTCGAGGCCGCCCATCGCAGCAGGAGGGTGGTCACGGTCTGCGGCGAGGCGGCCAACGAGCCCGCCATGGCGCTGCTCCTGCTCGGGATGGGCTTCGACGGGCTCAGCATGAACGCGGGGGCCCTGCCCGCCGTGACCTGGGCGGTGCGCGGGGCCACCTCGGAGCGCATGCGTGCCCTGGCCCAGGAGGCGCTGCAGTGCGAGCGTCCGGACGCTGTTCGCCGCTTGTTGGATGCCGCCCACCGTGACATCGGGTTGGACCGGCTGCTCGCGGCGCCCGGCGCCAGGGATGGCGCCGCGGAGCCTACCAGGACGGGCTCAGCCCATCTCAGGCAAGGTCGAAGCGGTCGGCGTTCATGACCTTGGCCCAGGCGGTCGCGAAGTCCTTCACAAACCGCTCCTTGGCGTCGTCCTGCCCGTAGACCTCCGCGATGGCGCGCAGTTGCGAGTTGGAGCCGAAGACAAGGTCGACGCGGGTGGCGGTCCACTTGAGCTCGCCCGTGGCACGGTCCCGCCCCTCGAACAGGTCCGCGTCCGCGGAGGTCGGCCTCCACTCGGTGCCCATGTCGAGCAGGTTGACGAAGAAGTCGTTGCTTAGCGTCCCCGGGCGCTTGGTGAAGACGCCGTGCTGGGACTGTCCGACATTGGCATTCAGCATCCGCATGCCAGCGACCAGGACCGTCATCTCAGGTGCGGTGAGGGTGAGCAACTGCGCCTTGTCGACCAGCAGCTCCTCGGCCGTCGCGCTGTACTTGGCCTTCTGGTAGTTGCGGAACCCGTCGGCGATCGGCTCGAGGGCGGCAAAGGACTCCACATCCGTCCGCTCCTGGGTGGCGTCCGTGCGACCCGGCGCGAAGGGCACCTCCACGACCTGTCCGGCGGCCTTCGCCGCCTGCTCGATGGCCGCGCAACCACCCAGCACGATCAGGTCGGCGAGCGAGACCCGCTTGCCGCCGGATTGGGCCGCGGTGAATGCCGTCTGAACGCCCTCGAGGGCCTGCAGCACCTTCGCCAACTGGGCGGGCTGGTTGACCTCCCAGTCCTTCTGGGGCGCGAGGCGGATACGCGCCCCGTTGGCCCCGCCGCGCTTGTCCGAGCCGCGGAAGCTAGAGGCCGAGGCCCAGGCGGTCGAGACCAGCTCGGGGATGGAAAGCCCCGCGGCGAGCACCTTGACCTTGAGCTGGGCGATGTCGGCCGCGTCGATCAGCGGATGATCCACCTCGCGAACCGGGTCCTGCCAGAGCAGGTCCTCTGACGGGACCTCTGGGCCCAGATAGCGGGACTTTGGCCCCATGTCCCGGTGGGTCAGCTTGAACCAGGCGCGGGCGAAGGCGTCCGCGAGCTCCTCGGGATGCTCGTGGAAGTGCCGGGCGATCGGCTCATAGATGGGGTCCATCCGCATGGCCATGTCCGCGTCGGTCATGATGATCGGGACCCGCTTGGAGGCATCGTTGGCAGCCGGCGCCATGTTCTTGTCGGTCGCCTCCTTCGGCGTCCACTGCCAGGCCCCAGCCGGGCTCTTGGTCAGCTCCCATTCGTTGCCAAACAACATGTCAAGGTAGCTGTTGTCCCAGGTGGTCGGGGTGGGGGTCCATGACCCCTCCAGGCCGCTGCCGATCTGGTCGCCACCCTTGCCGCTGCCGTGACCGCACCGCCAGCCAAGCCCCATCTGCTCGATGGGGGCCGCCTCGGGGGCAGGCCCAACCAGGG
>JBLMWY010000458.1:0-17113 GCA_050257475.1 Bdellovibrio bacteriovorus | reverse complement strand
TCCCGGCGCTGCTCGGCCAGGGTCTCATAGGCGTGCTCCAGGATCTGGGCGGCTGGGACCGCGGCCGCGCCGGCCTCGTCGCCCCAGGCCCGGATCAAGTCGCCGACGAGGACATCCCAGGTATTCCGGGCCGCGCTCGGCTGATCGGGGCCATCGGAATCCACCGCGGCCGCGCGGCCTTTCCCGTCCTGCGTCGGTCCGAGGTCCGAGCGACGGGGCACGAGTTCGAGAAGCTGGTCGGCCGTCAGGGGCTCCTGCCCCAGGCCCTTCAGCCGATCCAGGAAGGTCGCCACTTCCCGCACCCGGTGCAGGGGCGGCAGCTCGTCGCGCCAGGCGACGGGGATGCCGCTCACCTCGCAGTGTGCGCGCAGGGGCTCCAGGACCGCCCGGGTACGGGCGAGGATGGCGAAATCGGACCAGGCCCCGCCGCCAAGCCGGCGCAGCTCCCGGATGCGCGCGATCAGGGCGCTGGCCTGGCGCCCTGGGTCACGCGCCTCGAGCAAGAGCACCCGTCCGCGGACCAGGGGATCGAGTGTCTCCCAGCGGCCCCCAGGCGGGTCCTTGGCGCGGCGGGCATCCACGCGGATCGGCCGGTCCGTCTTCATGCGCTCACGGTTGTAGGCGATCAGCGCATTGGCCGTGGCGACGACGCAGGCGGTCGAGCGGTAGTTCTCCACCAGTTGGTGGACCTCGGCCTGGTAGTCCTGTCGGAAGCGGTGGATATACTCGACGCTCGCCCCCCGAAAGCCGTAGATGCTCTGGTCGTCGTCCCCCACGGCGAGCAGGGTGAGCCGGGTCTCCTCCCGCGTGCGGCCGGCCAGGGCCGAGATGAGCCGATACTGGTCGGCGTCGATGTCCTGGTACTCGTCCACCAGGATGTGGCGATAACCCGCGAGCAGCCGATCACGCAGGGCGTCGGGCTCGATGCCCGGGACCTCGGCGCGCCCTTCCAGGAGCTCGCAGGCGCGGGGGATCTGGGTGGCCAGGTCCGCCTCCAGGTCACCGCCGCGCTCCAGGCGCTCGGCGAAGGAGCAGCCGGTCAGGCGCATGGCAAGCCCATGGTAGGTCTGGACCAGGACACCCCGGGCATCCTCCCCCACCAGAGCGACCAGTCGGCGGCGCAGCTCCAGGGCGGCATGGCGGTTGAAACAGACCACCAGGATGGCCCGCGGGTCGACCCGCCGGACCCGCAGCAGGTAGGCGCAGCGGTGCACCACCACCCGGGTCTTCCCGGACCCGGGCCCGGCCAGGACCAGGCGGTTGTCCTCCTCCGGGGCGGCGACGATCTCGACCTGGGCCGGGTTGCCCAGTGACTCGACAATGCGCCTGAAGGACTCGGCGGTGGTGGCCCGCTCCAGCACCTCCCGGCGGTCCCCGAAGAAGCGGCGAACGAAGCTCCCCTTGTCCAGGGTGAAATACGCGGTGATGAGCGCCAGTGCCTGACGGATCCGCTCGGCCCCGAGGCGGGCGTACTCGTTCATCACGTGGATCTGGAAGATCCGCTCCCCATAGTGCTGGGCGAGCGGCTGGTGCTGGGCCTGGCTATAGCGCCGGCCCTGGCCCTCCGGCCGCAGGCGGATGGTCATGGCCTGGCGGAAGACGGCGAGCCCCCGCTGCAGCACGATGGCCCCCTGCTCGTGGAGGAACAGGAGCCCACGGTCCGCGGCGGCGAGGGGATCCCGGAGCTGGCCCCCAAGGGTCAGGTCCGCCTGCAGGGCCCGGGTCAGCTCGTCGGTGCCGAAGCTGACCAGCAGCTCGGCCCCGGCAGGGGTCTCCGGTGGCAGCTTGGCGATCAGGGCCCGCAGGACGATGGCGGCTACCTGCTGGCGGCGCTCCGCGGTGGCGACGAGGCTGGCCCAGTCCCGGTGGAGCCGGACCCGGTAGTGGTTCCGATCGGTCTGGCGAAGCTCCAGGCTGCCGCGCTCGGCGGCCAGGCCGCGGCCGTCCCGGGCGAGGCTGGCCAGCAGGTTGCGTAGGGTCTCGGGGTTGCTGTCCTGACCCTGATCCAGCAGGTGCTGGTTGAGTCGGCGCAGGGAGAGGGCCAGCCACGCGCCGGTCTCCGCGTCCGGGGCCTCCTCCCGCAGCGTCGCGATCATGGCCCGCTCCAGGGCGCAGACCCGCTCCAGGATCTGCTGCGAGTTGTTCTTGATCTTGTGGCGCAGGAAGGCGCTGAGCTGGGGCCCCTGATGCAGGAGGCCGGCGTTGGCCATGTCGTGGAGGGTGCGCAGGACCTGCAAGCTCGCCGTCTCGCCCCGGTCCCAGGGTGGCTCCTGGCCGCCGGTGCCGGGCTCCAGATCGGGATGGGGGCGCTTGAACGCGGGCAGCCGGGCCAGGTCGTCGGCCGTCAGTCCCTCGTCTGGGTCCGCGTTGATCAGGGCATCGAGCACCGCTAGCCAGCGCCCCTGCTGGGCCGAGGAGAGACCGAGCCGGGCGATGCGCCGTTCGGCCTCCTCAAGGCTGGTGATGGCGGGCCGGCCCTGGAAGACACGGGTGCGGTTCTCGTTGCGCTCCACCAGGCCCGAGCGCTCCAGCCAGGCGATGGCCACCCGCACCCGGGTGTCCGCCTGGCGGTCCTCGGCGTCGAAGCCGAGATGCAGGGTCTCGTCCCGCAGCAGCTCGCCGCTGGTCAGAACCACGGTGTCGTCGTCCCCCCGGCGGGCACGGCGCAGCCCGCGCAGGATCTCGGCGATGTCCTGGCGGCTCAACTCGGAGAGTGCCTCCATCCGGAACTGGCGCTCCACGTCCTGCTCGTCGTAGAGCAGGACGCACAGGGCCGGGTTGCGGTCGCGGCCCGCCCGTCCCGCCTCCTGGACGTAGCCCTCCAGGGAGCCCGGGATGTCGTAGTGCACCACCAGGCGCACGTCTTCCTTGTCCACCCCCATGCCGAAGGCGTTGGTGGCGCAGATGACCTGCAGCTCACCGGCGATGAAGGCATCCTGGATGCGGCGCTTCTCGGGGACCGAGAGTCCGGCGTGGAAGGCCTCCGCCGCCCAACCCTGGGCTCGGAGGAGCGCGGCCAGCTCCTCGGTGCGGGCGCGGGTGGCGGCATAGGCGATGGCCGCTCCCCGCGCCTCGCCTTCCCGGGCAAGGTGCTCGGCGAGGATGGCCTGGAGCCGGGCCGGCTTCTCCATGACGCGGGCCACCTGGACCTCGAACGCCAGGTTGTCCCGCTCAACCCCGCCCTGGAAGAGGGCCAGCTCCAGGCTCAGGTGCTCCCGGAAATAGCCCAGGATCTCCGCCGTCACGTCCCGCTTGGCGGTGGCGGTGAGACAGGCGACCGGCGGGATGGGGACCCCTTGGCGGGCGGCCAGCTCCTGGATGAAGCGCCCCGCGTAGAGATAGTCCGGGCGGAAGTCATGGCCCCACTTGGAGAGGCAGTGGGCCTCGTCGAAGACCCAGCAGCCGATCTCCCGGGTCTCCAGCACGGCCCGGAAAGAGGCATTGCGGAGCTGCTCGGGGGACACATAGAGGATGGCTGCGTCGCCCAGGCGGATTCGCTCCACGACCTCGCCGCGCTCCGGCGGGGTGAGCATGCCGTAGAGTGCGACGGCGGCGGTGGTGCCGGTCTTGCGCGCCAGGTTGTCCACCTGGTCCTTCATTAGGGCCTGCAGGGGCGAGATGACCACCGTAAGCACCCCCCGGCGCAGGTTGCGCGCCAGGGCCGGGAGCTGAAAGCACAGGGACTTGCCGCCTCCGGTGGGCAGGATGGCCAGGTGGGAGCCGCCTCCCATGCCGTGGCGGACCACCGCCTCCTGGAGGCTGCCGCCCTCCGGCAGGGCCGGAAGTGGGCGGAAGGCGTCGAAGCCAAACCAGCGTTTGAGCTGGGCGCGCGGGTCATGGACGGCGCCGCACCAGGTGCAGGCGGGATCCGCGCAGGGGACCTCCCGCAGCCGCCGGATCAGCTCCGCCGTCTCCGGAAAACGGTGGCGCACCCAGGGCGGCAGGACGGACCGGGCGCCGGCCACCTGGAGCCAAGCGGTGGTGTAGGCCAGGGCAGGCCTCAACCGCGGGTCGCCGAGGTGGCGCAGGGCCTCTGCCCGGGCCACGCTCGCGCAGACCCGCCTGCCCCAGAGGCCGAGCAGAAGATCCAGGGCCACCCGCAGGTCGGGCAGATCGGCCCCCAGGGCGGCAAAGACCAACGAGATCCCGCTCCCACCGGCCGGTGCGGACTCAAGCTCGGTGGCTCCCCGAAAGCAGAAGCGGTACAGGGAGCAAAGACCCAGGTCTGCTCCCCCGGCCCGACGGGCCAGCTCCGCCCATTGCTCCCGAAAGACCCGCTGCGCCAGGCGGCAGTCCGCCACCGGGTCCGAGACCGAGTCCCGCACCAGCTTGTAGTCTTGCACCAGGCGGTGATACGGGTTTTCGGGGAATGCCAGGGGGGAGAGGTAGAGGGTGTCCACCACGCGGCGCCGCAAGAGCCCCAGGGTCGGGGACCGGGCACGCAGGGTCGGCAGGTCGTGGCCCAGGAGGTTGTGACCCAGGATGAGTTCCGTGTCCCCCGCGAAACGCTCAAGGTCCGCCAGGGCCTGATCAACCGGAAAGGACCCCTGACGCAGGAAGGTCCGGTCGTCCCGCAGGGCCCCGATCTTGCGGATCTCGCCATGGGGGCCGGTCTCCAGGTCGAGCAGGAGGCAGCGGGAGAGGAAGGCGTCGGGCCTGGGATCCACGGGCACAGTATCGCCGAGGATCGGCGGCCAGCGGGGGTCCGTCGGGACACTTTGGGGCCCGTGTTACCATGGAGCGCCCCGAAAGGCGGCTTGGAGGACCTCGCATGTACATCCTTCTGCTCAGCATTCACGGCCTGATCCGCGGTCACGACCTGGAGCTCGGACGTGACCCGGACACCGGCGGTCAGACCAAGTATGTGGTGGACCTGGCCCGGGCCCTAGGGGCCCGGACCGATGTCGATCAGGTGGACCTGGTCACCCGGCGGGTGCTGGACCCGGCGGTGAGCGAGGATTACGGGGTGCCCGTCGAACCCCTGTCCGAGAAGGCGCGCATCGTGCGCCTGGAGGCCGGACCCGAGGGCTACATCCGCAAGGAGCAGCTCTGGGACCACCTGGACGCCCTGGTGGACAACCTCCACGACTGGCTGCGGGACCAGGGCCGCTGGCCGGACCTGATCCACAGCCATTACGCGGATGCGGGCTACGTGGGGGTGCGGCTCGCCAGCCTCCTGGGGGTGCCCCTGGTCCACACCGGCCATTCCCTCGGGCGCGACAAGCGCCAGCGCCTCCTGGCCGCGGGGATGGAGGGGGCCGAGATCGACCGGCGCTACAACATGGTGCGGCGCGTCGACGCGGAGGAGGAGACCCTGGCCAACGCGGACCTGGTGATCACCAGCACCCGCAACGAGATCGAGGAGCAGTACGGACTCTACGACTATTACCACCCGGAGCGCATGGTGGCGATCCCGCCTGGGACCGATCTCACGCAGTTCCGTCCCCCCGCCACCGGCGACCCCGCCTCGCCCTTCTGGCCCCAGGTGGAGCGCTTCCTCGATGAGCCCAACAAGCCCCTGATCCTCGCCCTCTCCCGCGCCGACCCCCGCAAGAACCTGAGCTCCCTGGTGCGCGCCTACGGGGATTCACCCGACCTCCAGGACCTCGCCAACCTGCTCATCGTCGCGGGCAACCGGGACGACATCCGGGAGCTGGACGAGGGTGCCGCGGCGGTCCTGACCGAGGTCCTGCTCCAGATTGACGCCTACGACCTCTATGGCCGGGTCGCCGTCCCCAAGCACCACAGGGCCGAGGAGGTGCCGGAGATCTACCGGCTGGCCAGCGCCTCCCGGGGGGTCTTCATCAATCCGGCCCTCACCGAGCCCTTCGGACTCACCCTGCTGGAGGCGGCGGCCAGCGGGCTGCCGCTGGTGGCCACCGAGAATGGGGGCCCCGTGGACATCATCGGCAACTGCGAGAACGGCCTCCTGGTGGACCCCCTGGACACCGACGCCATCGCCGCGGCCCTGGGGCGGATCCTCAAGGAGCCCCAGACCTGGGAGCGCTTCTCCGAGCAGGGGCTCGCCGGGGTGCGGGAGCACTATTCCTGGGAGGCCCACGCGGAGGCCTATCTGGAGCAGGTGCAACCGCTCCCCGAGCGCCACGTCGCTATCCCCGATACCCGCCCCGTACGGCGCGCCATCCAGTACCGGGACCGGGCCCTGTTCTCGGACCTGGACCAGAGCCTGCTCGGCGACCCCCAGGGGGTGGAGCGGTTCGCGGAGAGCCTGCGCAAGAATCGCCGCTGCACCAACTTCGGCATCGCCACCGGGCGACGGTTGGATTCGGCCCTGACGCTCCTCAAACGTCACGGGCTCCCCGCCCCGGACGTGCTGATCACCAGCCTGGGCACCCAGATCCACTACGGCGCCCAGTTGGTGCCGGACGAGCATTGGGCCGAGCACCTGGACCACCTGTGGAAGCCGGCGGCGGTGCGCCGGGCCCTGGCCGAGCTCCCGGGACTCGCGCCCCAGCCCAAGAGCGAGCAGAGTCGGTTCAAGGTCTCCTACCTCTACGACCCCGCGGCGGCCCCCTCGGTGGAGGAGATCAACACCCTGCTGCGCTCCCGGGACCTCACCGCCAACGCCATCCACTCCTTCGGCCAATACCTGGACCTGGTCCCGATCCGCGCCAGCAAGGGCCAGGCCCTGCGCTACGTGGCCCACCGCTTCGGCATCCCCCTGGAGCACATCCTGGTGGCCGGCGGTAGCGGCGCCGACGAGGACATGATGCGCGGCAACACCCTGGCGGTGGTGGTGGCCAACCGCCATCACGAGGAGCTCTCCCAGCTCGCGGACCTGGAGCGCATCTACTTCGCCGAACGCCCCCATGCCCTCGGGATCCTGGAGGCCATCGATCACTACGACTTCTTCCGCGCCTGCCGGGTGCCGGAGGCCCCTCAGTGAGCCCCCTCCTGCTCTGCACGGACCTGGACCGGACCCTGATCCCCAACGGTCGGGAGCCCGAGTCGCCGGGGGCCCGGGAGCGCTTCCGCCGCTTCGTCACTGACCAGGGGGTGACCCTGGCCTATGTGTCCGGCCGCCACCGGGCACTGGTGGAACAGGCGATCCGGGACTACGCGCTGCCCCTGCCCGACTATGTCATCGGCGACGTGGGCACCAGCCTCTACCGGGTGCGCGAGGGATCCTGGTCCCGGGTGAGCGATTGGGAGGAGATCATTGGGGCGGACTGGGCGGGGCTCGATCGCGGCACGCTGGCCGCCTGCTTCGAGGACCTTCCGGGGCTTCGGCTCCAGGAGCCGGAAAAGCAGAATCGCTTCAAGCTGAGCTACTACGCCCCGGCGGACCTGCAGCCCGCGCCATTGCTCGGGCGCATGCGCGAGCGTCTGGCCACCACCCAGGCACGGGCAAGCCTGGTGTGGAGTGTCGACGAGGCGGCCGGGGTCGGGCTGCTGGACGTGCTGCCCGAAGGCGCCACCAAATATCACGCGGTGGTCTTCCTCATGGGCCTCACCGGACATGACGAGTCGAGCACCCTCTTCGCTGGCGACAGCGGGAATGACCTGGAGGTGCTGGCGAGCCGCATCCCCTCGGTCCTGGTGGCCAATGGTCATCCGGCGGTGCGCAGCCAAGCCCAACAGCTCGCCGAGGAGCGGGGCTGCGCGGACCGGCTCTACCAGGCGGTCGGCGGCTGGGGCGGGATGAACGGCAACTACAGCGCGGGCATCCTGGAGGGGGTGGCCCACTTCCACCCGGAGCTGCTCCCAGCCGCCTGATGCCCGCCCGCGCGGGTCTTCCCCACCAGCCACACAGGAGAGCACCCCCATGCCCCACGCCCACATTTGTGTCTTCGGAGAGGTCCTGTTCGACCGCTTCCCGGACGGCCACGCGGTCCTGGGCGGCGCGCCCTTCAACGTGGCCTGGCACCTCCAGGCCTTCGGGGAGCGGCCCCATTTCCTGAGCGCGGTGGGCGATGACGCCCCCGGTCGCCAGATCCGCCAGGCGATGGCCGACTGGGGGATGGACATGGACGGCCTGGGAACGGACCCCGAGCATGCGACGGGGGAGGTGGTGGTGAGCCTTGAGGGGGGCGAGCCCAGCTACGACATCCGCCCCGACCGTGCCTATGACCAGATCACGCCCCCCGCGGCGGGGCCCGGTTGCGACCTCCTCTATCACGGCACCCTGGCCCTGCGCGGGGCCCGCTCCGCCCAGACCCTAACGTCCATCCGATCGGGCGGCATCGGTCAGATCTTTCTGGACGTGAACCTGCGCGACCCCTGGTGGACCCGCGAGCAGGTCCTGGGGCTGGTGGACGGGGCGCACTGGGTCAAGCTCAACCGCGACGAGCTGGATCTGCTCCAGGGCGGTGAGGCCGCGGAGCGGAGTCAGGACCTCGCCGCTCGGGCCGCTGCCTTCCGCGAAGCCCATGGCCTGCAAGGGCTGATCCTGACCCTGGGCGCAGAGGGAGCGCTGGGTCTGGACGGCGAGTTGGCGCCCGTGACCGTGACCCCACCCGGGAATGTCCAGGTAGTCGATGCCGTTGGAGCCGGAGATGCCTTCGCCGCCGTCTCGATCCTCGGGCTGAGCCACGACTGGTCCCTGGCCGATACCCTGGAGCGGGCACAGGCATTCGCCGCCCGCATCGTCGGCCAGCGCGGGGCCACCGCCGCCGACCCCCTCCTCTATGCCCCCTTCATCGAGCAATGGGGTCTTGGCGGGACCGCCAGCCAATAGACCGCCCGTTTCGACCGCGTCCCTACCATCCCACGCAAGAAACCCAGCTCCATGTACGAACAGGTCTCCCACGCCTTGCTGAACGATGTCCTGGATCAGTTCCGCCCCGAGCTCGAGGCGGAGGATCTGCGGCACTTCTATACCCGGCTAGGCGCGAACTTCTATGCCATCCACACCCTCTTCCATCATCTCTACGGCCGCCGCCCGGACTTCAAGGAGCAGATGGTCCATCTCACAGAGCGCCTGGCCCAGGCCTATATCGACCGCCCCCCTTGCCTCAAGCAGCTCGACATGGCCCGGGAGGAGGATCACACCTGGTTCCTGTCCCAGGAGTGGGTGGGCATGGCCCTCTACGCGGACGGCTTCGCGGGGGACCTGAAGGGCCTGTTGGAGCGGCTCCCCTATCTCACCGAGCTGGGGGTCAACATGGTCCACGTGATGCCCATCCTGCAGTGCCCCGAGGGGGCGAGCGACGGCGGCTACGCGGTCAGCAACTTCAGGGCGATCGACCCCCGCGTGGGGACCCTCGACGATCTCTGCGAGCTGGGTGCGGCCATGCGCAAGCGGGGCATGCTGCTGACCCTGGACGTGGTGGTGAACCACAGCTCCGACGAGCACCCCTGGGCCCAGCAGGCCAGGGCCGGCGACGCCGCCTATCAGAACTTCTATTTTTGCTTCCCCAACCGGGAGGTCCCGGACATGTTCGAGGAGACCATGCCCGAGATCTTCCCCGAGACCAGCCCGGGCAACTTCACCTGGGACGAACAGATGGGCCGCTGGGTAATGACGGTCTTCAACTCCTACCAGTGGGATCTGAACTACACGAACCCCGCCGTCTTCATCGAGATGGTGGACATCATCCTCTTCTGGGCCAACCGGGGGGCGGACATCATCCGGCTGGATGCGGTGGCCTTCCTGTGGAAGCGCATCGGCACCGCCTGCCAGAACGAGCGCGAGGCCCACCTGATCCTGCAGATGATGAAGGACTGCTGCCAGGTGGTGGCCCCGGGGGTCCTCTTCATTGCCGAGGCCATCGTGGCCCCCCTGGAGATCATCAAGTATTTCGGCGAGGACGCGGTGATCGCCAAGGAGTGCGAGATCGCCTACAACGCCACCTTCATGGCGCTCCTGTGGGACACGGTGGCGACCAAGAACGCGCGGCTCCTGACCCAGGGGCTCAAGAGCCTGCCCAACAAGCTCGACCGCGCCACCTGGCTCAACTATGTGCGCTGCCACGACGACATCGGTCTCGGCTTCGACGACGCGGACATCCGGGCCTGTGGCTACGAGCCCCGGGCCCACCGCCGATTCCTGGTGGACTGGTTCACCGGCCGATTCGACGACTCCCCGGGGCGGGGCCGGCCCTTCGGGGTCAACCCCAAGACCGGCGACGCCCGCATCGCCGGCTCCCTGTCCTCCCTGGTAGGCCTGCAGACCGCGGTGGAGCGTCAGGATCCGGAGGCCATCGATAGGTCCATCGACCTGATCCTGACGCTGCACGGCATGATCCTCGCTTTCGGCGGGATCCCGCTCCTCTGGTACGGCGACGAGCTCGGGACCTTCAACGACGACTCATTCCTCTCGGACCCCAACAAGGCGGGGGACAACCGTTGGGTCCACCGGCCCCGCATCGACTGGCAGCGGGCCGAGGCGCGGCATCAGCACGGCACCCCGGAGCAGCGGATCTTCGCTGGCCTCAAGCGCCTGATTGCAGTGCGCAAGGGCACCCCCGCCTTCGCGGACTTCAACAACCGGGAGCTGATCGAGGTGGAGAACCCCCACCTCTTCGCCTTCTTGCGCACGCCGCCTCTACTCCAGGGCAACGCGGTGCTGGTCGTCGCCAACTTCGACCTGAACCCCCAATACCTCGACTTGGACACCTTGAGCACGCGGGGGCATTTCCGCTTCGGCCAGGTCCAGGACCTGGCGAGCGGCCAGACCCCCGCTCAGTTCGACGATCGCCTCGTGATCCCCCCCTGCCGCTTTTACTGGCTCGCCGAGCAGCGGCCGGGGCTCGGGCTCTAGGGAGCGCTGATGGCTGCGCGTCGGGCGCGGGCCAAGGATGATCCGCCGATCCATTGCCAGGAAGCCAGTTGGTCAGTTGCTGTCGAGCGAGAGGGGCCAGGGCTCGATCGCGGATCCGCAGGGTAAGGTCGGGGCCAAACCGCTGTCCAAAGGCATAAGTCCGTCGGAAGGTCGAAACGGGCCGCCGAAGACCAACGTCAGGGGATACGCACCCCCCTAAACGGTTGCTATGGTTGCCAAGTGCCCCGAGGATCCCCAGGGGCCGTCGTGAGGTACAGGCCATGCTGAGAGTCACGCTCCCGCCGCTCGCTGTGCTCCTATTTGCCGCAGCCGGCTGCGCCCACCGGCCGGTGGAGCCGGCCGCCGAGCCCTTGGGAAGCCGACCAGGCGATCAGATCGAACGCGTGAGCCAGGCGAGCATGGTCCCCGCGCCGGGGCCGCGCCAGACCGGCGTGGAGGGTCCCGTGATTCACCCCAGCAAGGACCCCCGCTATGGCCTGCCACAGGCCCAGTCCCGCTCCCTGACCATCTATCTCGGCTCCCAGACCTTCGAGTACCTGGAGGACGACCGGGTGGTGGCCAGCGGGCCCATCTCGTCCGGATCGGCAGAGCACCCGACACCCACCGGCAGCTTCCGCGTTCTTAGCAAGGACAAGGACAAACGCTCGGGCAGCTACACGAATTATTTCGACCAGAATACCCCCATGCCCTACTCGCTCCAGTTTTACGGCCCCTATTTCATCCATGAGGGCTGGCTGCCGGGCTACGCGGACTCACACGGGTGCGTACGACTGAGGTATGAGGACGCCCGGCTTCTTTTCAGCCGCATGAAGGTGGGGGATCCGGTCCGGGTGGCGGCCCGAGGGCAGGCCAGGCCTCAGGTCCCGCTGGGGGATCAGTACCCCGTGTTCTGAGCGCTACCCGAGGCGCGGTCCCGCCCTGGGGCAGGGGCTCGGCGCCCCGCGCAAGCCCTCGGGCGCAGGACCCTGGTGCAAAAAAATGCCCGGCGGGGGCCGGGCAGGAACGTCTCAGCTAGAGAGACGAGGAGGACTCGGTCGAGGTCCTGGGGCGACCTGTGGTTCTTCTGATCGCCGCCCCGCTCAATGCATGAAGAGACCGCCGTTGACCGGCAGGTTGGCGCCGGTCACATAGCCGTTCTCGTCGGCGCACAGGAAGGCTACCGCGGAGGCGATCTCCGCCGGCATGCCCATGCGGCGCATGGGGACTGTGCCGATGATGGCGTTGCGTACGTTGTCATCCATGGCGAGCGTCATCGCCGTCTCCACGTAACCGGGTGAGACGGTGTTGACCGTCACGCCCTTGGCCGCGCCCTCCTGGGCCAGGGCCATGGTGAATCCGTGCATGCCGGCCTTGGCGGCGGAGTAGTTGGCCTGGCCGAACTGGCCCCGCTGACCGTTCACGGAGGAGATGTTGACGATGCGTCCCCAGCCGCGCTCCAGCATGCCTTCCCAGACCGGTCGGGTGACGTTGAAAACGCTGTTTAAGTTGACGTTGATGACCGCCTCCCACTGGGCGGGGTCCATCTTCTTGAAGGTCTTGTCCCGAGTAATGCCGGCGCAGTTCACCAGGATGTCCACGGGGCCGTGCTTCGCGGCGATCTCCGCCACCATGCGGGCGCTGTCCTCGAAGGAGGCCACGTCGGCGGCGATGGTGTCGACCGAGACGCCCTCGGCGGCGCGCTCTGCCTTCCAGGTCTCCGCCGCGGCGGCCTCGGACGGGTGATGGTTGGCGATGACGGTGCAGCCGTCCTTCGCCAGACGGGTGCAAATAGCGGTGCCGATGCCGCCGATGCCGCCGGTCACTAATGCCACTCGTGCCATTGTCTCTATCCTCCAGGTCTTGATTGTCGTTGCGCTTGGGCCATGGCCGCGGCGCGGCCGGTTCATTGGGCTCGCCTCGCCCGCGAGAGGCGGTCCGTCCGTGGACCGCGGGGGTTCGATGATCCGCCTTAGGCGGCGGTGGGCACGCCCTTGCGCAGATCGGCGCTCACCTCCGCCAGGTTCTTCTCGAACCAGTGACGGTAGTCGTCGCGCACCTCGCCGGCCAGGCTCATGTTGGTCTTCGACTCAGTCATGAGGCGCTCGGAGAGCTCCTTGGCGGCGTCGACCTGGCCCTTAAAGTACTCGTTGTAGCCCTTGGACTCCGTGGCGATCTTCATGACACGGATGCCGTGCTCCATGAAGAGGTTCAGGGCATCCATCTGACGGGCGGCGACGCGCTCGAAGATCTTGAGGTTGAGCTCGCCGAGGCTGGTCATACGCTCGAAGCCCTTGTTGGTCATCTCGTTGACAGTGTTCATGGTGTCGTTGACGGTGGTCATTGGATCTCTCCTTCAGGATTGTGCAGTGCAGCAATTGTTGCAGTGCACAATAGTCGCCCGAGGAGGCCTTGTCAACAATGAAGTTCGCAATGCTTTGGATTGGTGGGCTGGGGGGTCCAGGAGAAACGCCGGTAGGAGAAACGCCGGTAGGTCGGGCTTCAGCCCGACTGCGAGGGTTGGCGCATTCTGAGAGGTTGCTGTCGGGCTGAAGCCCGACCTACGGGTCCCACCCGCAAGCCGGGCCGGCACGGGCAGCGGTGCTTAGGAGGGTTTGTCGTCCTCGCCCTTGGGCTTGCGCTGCCCGCCGACTCCGAAGCCTGCCGCCCGCATGAAGTCCTTTTGCAGGTCGGTCCACAGCTCCAGGTTGCGCTGGGTCGCGCGGGTCATGGCCTCTAAGGGGCTCTCGCCCCAGGTCTCGGCCATCTGCTGCTGCTGCTTGGCGAAGAGGTCCAGGGCGTTCTCCAGGTAATGGGCAAAGAGCCCATGGAGTGTGCCGCCGTAGAACCGGATGATCTGGGCCAGCATGGGGGCGCTGAACAGGGGCTCGCCGCCGGTCTCCTCCTCCAGCATGATCTGGAGCAGGATGGAGCGGGTGATATCCGCGTCGTTGGCGGTGTCCAGCACCCGAAAGGGGGTGCAGCGCATGACCAGGTCCCGGACGTCCGCCAGGGTGATGTAGCGGCTCACCTCGGTGTCGTAGAGTCGCCGGTTGGGGTACTTCTTGATGATGCGCTCGCCCGTCATGGACCCCTCCAGAGACATGCCTCAGACCCGCGCGGCGACGCGAGCCGCGAGGCCGATCGACTCGATCCTCGCGACTCGCTAATCGCCACTCAAACCCGCTCCACCGCCAGGGCCACACCCTGACCGCCACCGATGCACAGGGTGGCGAGCCCCCGCTTGGCGTCGCGCTTGTGCATCTCGTGGAGCAGGGTCACCAGCACCCGGGCCCCGGAGGCCCCGATGGGGTGTCCGATGGAGATGGCCCCACCATTGACGTTCACCTTGGCGAGGTCCCAGCCCATCTCCTGGTTGACCGACATGGCCTGGGCGGCGAAGGCCTCGTTGGCCTCGATCAGGTCCAGGTCCGCCGGAGTCCAGCCCGCCTTCTTGAGGCAATCGGTGGAGGCGGGGATAGGACCTGTCCCCATGATCGCCGGGTCCACCCCCGCGGAGGAGAAGGCCACCAGCCGGGCCATGGGGGTCAGACCCAGCTCCTTGGCCTTGGACTCCTTCATGACCATGACCATGGCCGCCCCGTCGTTGAGACCCGAGGCATTACCGGCGGTCACGGTGCCCTCCTTGTCGAAGGCGGGGCGCAGCTTCGCCAGCACCTCCGGCGTGGTGCCGGGACGGGGGAACTCGTCCTGGTCGCAGACCACCGGGTCACCCTTCCGCTGGGGGATGCTGACCGGGACTATCTCGTCCTTGAATCGCCCTGACTTGATGGCCGCCTCGGCCTTTTGCTGGGAGGCGGCGGCGAAGGCGTCCTGGGCCTCCCGGCTGAAGGCGTACTTCTTGGCGATGTTCTCGGCGGTGACCCCCATGTGGATCTGGTGGAAGGCGTCGATCAGCCCGTCCACCAACATGGTGTCCACCAGCTTCCAGTCACCCATGCGCTGACCCTCACGGGAGCGGGGCAGGGCGTGAGGGGACTGGCTCATGCTCTCCTGCCCCCCGGCGATCACGATCTCCGCGTCCCCGCAGGCCACCGCCTGCATGGCGAGATGCACCGCCTTGAGACCACTGCCGCAGACCTTGTTGATGGTCATGGCCGGCACCTGGTGGGGCAGACCGGCCTTGATCACGGTCTGGCGGGCGGGGTTCTGGCCGGTGCCGGCGGTAAGGACCTGACCGAGGATCACCTCGTCGATCTGGTCCGGCTTGACGCCGGTGCGCTCCAGGAGGGCCTTGAGCACGGTGATGCCGAGCTCGGTCGCCGGGAGGGAGGAAAGGCTGCCGCCGAAGCTGCCGACCGCGGTCCGGGCCGCGGCGACGATCACGATGTTGTCGCTCATGGGTGTGGTGTGCCCCTTTGCATGGGTGGTGGTGATAAACGCAAGGGGAGGATCTGCGGCGGGTCGTCCGGGTGGTGGATGGCCCAAGGGACCCGCGGGTTCCAGTCGCTCGGACGTCGCGGTGCGGTGCTTCGCAGGGCTCGGTCGCCCCGTCTGATCCTCCTCCGGCGCAACTATAGCGGACTTTGTTGCAGTGCACAATTTTACGTGCTAGCTTTTTTCAACCCACACCCGAGGAGGTCAGAGCATGAGTCAAAAGACGAGCAAAGAAGGCCTGTTTTCAGACGACTGGCTGGAGGTCCAACGCAAGTATTGGGATAGCTGGACCGACATGAGCCGCAAGGCGATGGGGATGGAGGGCGGCGACGCCACCAAGCCCTGGGAGTCCGCCCTGGACCACTGGTGGAAGGCCCTTTCGCCGGCCACCCCCGACGCCGCCAAGGACTTCATGGAACGGATGATGGACCAGGGCAAGGTCTTCTTCCGGATGGCCGAGACCTTCATCCCCGGCAGTGGGCAGGGGTCGGACGGCTGGTCGGCCCTGACCAAGACCCTGGAGGACCTACAGGGCCGCTTCATGGGCAACCTGGACGACAGCGGCGACGCCCTGCACCGCATGATGGCCTTCTGGGAGCTGCCCTACGACAACTGGCAGCGCATGATGTCCTCCATGTCCCCCATCCCCGGGGACCTGCTGCGCAACATGCCCCACGATCCGGTGCGGGGGCACGTGGATCGGGTGCTTTCCGCCCCCGGCCTCGGCTACACGCGGGAGGAGCAGACCCAGTACCAGGACTTGATGCGGCGCACCCTGGACTACCAGCGGGCCCTGCAGGACTACCTGGGCTTCTACTCCAAGCTCGGCGTCAAGTCCGTCGAGCGCATGCGCAGCTACCTCCAAGGCGTCATCGACAGCGGGAAGAGCATCGACTCCGCGCGCGCCATCTACGACAACTGGGTGCGCTGCTGCGAGGAGGTCTATGCCGACGAGGTCATCACACCCGAATACGCCAAGATCCACGGCCACCTGATCAATGCCCAGATGGCACTCAAGCGGCGCATGTCGGTGATGGTGGATGAGTCCCTGGGGGCGCTCAACATGCCCACCCGCAGTGAGCTCCGCACCCTTCAGGATCGGCTCCAGGAGGCACGCCGAGAGAATAAGCGCCTGCGTCATGACCTGTCTGCGCTCCAGCGTCAGGTCGCCGCCCTGGCCGCCGCTGGTGGGGCCGTGGAGGCCACCCGGGCAACGGCCCCGCGGGCACAGGTCGCGGCCCGACCGGCCCCAGCCGCGACCTCGGCGCCCGCCCCGCGGCCCGCCACGTCCAAGCCGACGACGGCCAAGAAGACCGTCGCCCGCAAGAAGGCCGCGGTCAAGCCCGCCAACGACTAATCACGCCCGCCTGACGCGCGGCGCGGCAGAGAACAGACACCAGGAGAAATCGAGTGATCCCCATCGACATCCGGCCGGACAAGCTCACCCAGGAGATGCTGGACTACACCCGCAAGCTGGGACAGGGCATGGAGAACCTGCTCAACGCGGAGAAGATCGACACCGGCGTCACCCCCAAGCACGCCGTCTACTGCGAGGACAAGCTGGTCCTCTACCGTTACCAGGGGCCCGACGGGGTCAGCCCCCAGCCGGTGCCGCTGCTCATCGTCTATGCCTTGGTGAACCGCCCCTACATGACGGATATCCAGGAGGATAGGTCCACCATCAAGGGCCTGCTCGCCACCGGCCAGGATGTCTATCTCATCGACTGGGGCTACCCAGACCAGGCGGACCGGTCCCTGACCCTGGACGACTACATCAACGGCTATCTGGACCGCTGCGTGGACCACATCCGCACGGCGCACGGCGTGGACCGCGTGAATCTGCTCGGCATCTGCCAGGGCGGCGCCTTCAGCCTCTGCTACTGCGCGATGCACCCCGACAAGGTGAAGAACCTCGTCACCATGGTCACGCCGGTCGACTTCCAGACCGCCGACAACATGCTCTCCGGCTGGGCGCAGCACCTCGACGTCGACCTG
>JBLMWY010000457.1:0-10719 GCA_050257475.1 Bdellovibrio bacteriovorus | reverse complement strand
GGAGGGGGTGAAACATGGCGCGGCATTTAACCACACCTGGGGCCAGCGGTGGCGCTCGCGCTCGCACCGGGGGCGCCGAGGAGCGGCGGTGGACCCGATCGGCGTGGGGATCTTCGTCCGTCCGGGCGATGCGGCCTTCACCGGGTGCCGGCATCCCCGGCCGGCCTGGCTGCCCGGACATGGAGCCGGATTTGGGGCCAATGCCTTATGAGGTCTCTTGCAAGGTGCTCAGTGCCCCCGGAATCCCGCTTCGAGTCTCCAACGGAGTGGCCGGTATCAAAGAACGATCAAATGCACCATCGAGACATCGACCAGGACGCTCAAGACATCCTGGATGATGGTTGGGAGGGGTCCGCTGACGGAGCCTGGGTCGCTCGCCAGGCCACCGAGAATTCAGGGAGGCAGGGGCCCAATGGAGTTTGCGATACCCCGCGCGAAGAAGAACGCCACGGCGATCGCGAGCCGGTCGTCACCGGAGCCGATCCAGACCGCTGGGGTGGTGATGGCGCCCAGCACCAGACCGATGATGAGACGAGTGCTCACGCCGCCTACCAGGCGACCCAGCCCAGCGTGGCTGAGGGGCAAGCCCCTGCACGGCCATCACCTCGCTCTGGGTGCCGATGGTATCGGCGAGGTAGACCAGACCCGCCTTGTTCTGAGCGAGCTTCATCATCTCCACAAGCCCCCTTCCCATGTGTCGGGCTGCTCTACCGGGCGCGCTGTCGCCCCCATTGGCCACTTGTCACTCGCTCCCGGGACGAAGCACCCCTGCTCCGCGCATCGAATGCCCCACCCGAGACACAGGGGCCGACCAAGCCCCTGGTGAACGGCGCTTGAGCCATCCACCCTTGGGTTCTCGTGCGCTTAGGCCCCGGACTGGCGCAACAAGCCGGTGCCCGACGCTGAACCTCCCGTCGTCACTGGGTGGATGGAAGCGCGCCGGCCTGCGCGTTTTTCTGCCCCCGAGGGGGCCATACTGATCGGACCCATGGCCGCAGTTAGACGCGCCCGCCACTCTGCCCGAGAAAGGCCGATTGAACCCGACACCACCTAAGGATGAGCCCCCCTCGCGACGACCGGCACCACAGGAGCCGGAGATCGACCTCGATGCTCAGACGGAGATGCTCGCCAGGGCCGAGCATCTAAGGGTCATCTTCAGACACTCCCTGATCGTCCTTCTGGCGAATGTATCGGGCGGCGTGACCTTGGCCATCGGCTTGTGGTCCGTGGTGCCTAAGCCAGCGCTGAGCGGTTGGCTCGCCGTCCTGGTGCTCCTGAATCTGGCGCGTTGGATCGCGGGCCGGCGGCTCGCGGGACGGCCGGTCGAGGTGGCCGAGGTGCCACGACTCGAGATGCTGCTTGTCTCTGGCACCTTCGCCTCCGGGGTGCTTTGGGGGGTCGCCGCCCTCCTCTTCTATGTCCCCCACGAGCCCGGCTTCAGTCTCTTCCTCGCCCTTATCCTCGTGGCGATGACGGCCGCGTCCACCGTGCTCCTGTCGTTCCATCGCTACGCCTATCCCGTGTTTTGCCTCCCCATCGTCATTCCCCTGGCGTTTCAGCTCGGCCTCGACCAGGGGCCCTCCCAGACCGCGGTCCTGCTGGTCATTCCACTCTACTATGGGCTGTTGTTCATCCTCTCACGGCAGATCTACGGCTTCTCCAATGAGGCCATCCTCACCTCCCTGACACGCCAACGTGAAGCCCTCGTCGATCAGCTCACCGCCATACCCAACCGCCGTGCCTTCGAGGAGTGTCTCGAGAGGGAGTGGATCCGTGGGATCCGCTCGGGCCACCCGTTGGCGCTCATCCTGTCGGACATCGACGACTTCAAGAACTACAACGACAGCTACGGCCATGCCGTAGGAGATACCATCCTGCGCTCGGTGGCTGGACTGTTTCTGCAGGCCGCCCGCCGGCGGACCGACCTCGCCGCCCGCATCGGTGGCGACGAATTCGCGATCATTGCGCCCGAAACCGATCGCGCGGGCATCGCTCGCATCGTGCAGATCATCGAGGAGAGCCGTGACCGCCTGGCCGAGGGCACCTTCGATGCCTGGTCCTTCCCCACCCTAACCTTCGGCTATTGCGCGGTCACGCCCAGCGATGAACGAAGCGTATTCGAGCTGTTTGAGGCAGCCGACGCCGCACTCTACGAGGCCAAACAGGCCGGACGTAGCCGCGCGGCGGAATGCACGACGGCCTGATCACCGGCCGTGACGGCGACCAGGGCTGGATCAGCGGGGTACGAGCCGAGGGAGCGCCCGTCTCAGAGATTGTGAATAAACCTGCGCGCCCCAATCGCTGCGTCGCGTGCTCGCTCGCTCCTCGCCTATCCACTTGATATGTCCCGTCGCTCGCTGCGCGGCTCCTTGCGCTCCCCCGATCCGCTCAGGGCTGCTCGCTACGGTTTCTTCACAACCTCTCAGATGACGATGAGCTGCACCACCGTGAAATACACCAGGAGGCTCAGGACATCCATGCTGCCCAGCATCCCCACCACCAGCCAAGGTAGACGGTGACGGGCCCGGCGGATCGGCGGCGACTCGATGGCCTCCCGCGCCCGATGGGTCTCGCGGCTGATCCCCGCGAACCGGTGGATGTCCTCTCGACGTGCTCCCGGCGCAGGATCCGCAGCAGGGCGCCGGGGGGCACCACACCCAGCAGGCGACCGCCGTGGTCGATCACAGGGATGGAGGTCAGGGCATGGTGCAGGGCCAGGGACGCCATCCGCTCCTGATCCATGTCCGGCGGGACCCGGGGATAGCCCCGCTCCATGACCTCGCCCAGGGTCGCCTCCGCGTGCAGGGCCAGCAGGCGCGCGATGGGGACTATGCCGAGCAGCACCTCGTCGGGGTCCACCACGCACAGGATGTCGAGGCTCTCGTGGTGGTGCTGGCGCAGAGCCCCGACCACCTCGGCGGCGGTCTGCTCGGGACTCACCTTGGGGGCGCCGCCAACGATGTAGTGGGCGGCGGTCTCACCGTGGCGGGTGGCTCGGTGCCTGGTGGGGCGGCGGGGTATCCGGGACGGCGGCGGCCTAGGCGCCCAGGACCTCGGCACCGCCCATGTACGGTCGCAGCGCGGGCGGGATTGCGATACGACCGTCGTCGCGCTGGTAATTCTCCAGCACGGCGACCAAGGTGCGTCCCACCGCCAAGCCCGAGCCATTCAGGGTATGGAGCAGCTCGGGCTTGCCGGTCTCGGGGTTGCGCCAACGGGCCTGGAGCCGGCGCGCCTGGAAGTCGCCAAAGTTGCTGCAGGAGGAGATCTCCCGGTAGGTCTGCTGGCCAGGCAGCCAGACCTCCAGGTCATAGGTCTTGCGGGAGGAGAAACCCAGGTCCCCCGTGCACAGGCTGACCACCCGATAGGGCAGCCCCAGGCGTTGCAGGATCGCCTCGGCATGGCGGGTCAGCTCCTCCAGGGCCTGCATGGAGTCCGCCGGGCGCACCGCCTGCACCAGCTCCACCTTCTCGAACTGGTGTTGGCGGATCATTCCGCGGGTGTCCTTGCCGTAGGAGCCCGCCTCGCTGCGGAAGCAGGGCGTGTGCGCCACCCACTTTCGGGGCATGTCGCTCGCCTCCACGATGAGATCCCGCACCAGGTTGGTCACGGGCACCTCGGCGGTGGGGATCAGATAGAAGTCCTTCTCCCCGGCGGCGCTCAAGGGCACCTTGAAGAGGTCGGCCTCGAACTTGGGGAGCTGCCCGGTGCCATAGAGGCTCTGGGCATTGACCAGATAAGGGACATAGGCCTCGGCGTAGCCATGCTCGGTGGTGTGGACGTCCAGCATGAGCTGGATCAGGGCCCGGTGCAGCCGTGCCAGGGGCCCGGTCAGGACCACGAACCGAGAGCCCGTGAGCTTGGCCGCGGCGTCGAAGTCCATCCAACCCAGGGCCAGACCCAGGTCCACGTGGTCCTTGGGGCTGAAGGCGAAGGGCGTGGGCTCGCCCCAGCGGCGCTCCTCCCGGTTGTGGGCCTCATCCGGCCCATCCGGGACGCTCTCGTGGGGCAGGTTGGGCAGGCCAAGCGCGATCTCCGTCAGCTCTTGCTGGATGGCGGTGAGCCGGGCCTCGGCCGTCTTGAGCCGCTCCCCCAGGTCCGCCACCTCGGCGAGGAGGGGCGCGACGTCCTGACCTGCCGCCTTGGCCTTTCCGATCGACTTGGAGCTCAGGTTACGCTGGTTCTGCAGCTCCTGAACCTCGATCTGCCGCTCCTTGCGCTCGGACTCCAGGCCCACGAGTCGAGCCTGGTCCAGGTTCAAGCCGCGGCGGGCAAGCTGGGCAGCGACCCATTCCAGGTCGGTGCGCAGGAGACGTGGGTCTAGCATGGGAGGTCCTCGATCACAACGCTGACGGCCAGGCCGGCGCCTCGGCCATAAGTCCAAGGGCGAGCCGATTCTACACCCCGCGACGAGGCCCAAGGGGGGGCGCGGCGGCGCGCTCCAGCGCCTGCCTCAAGCCCGGATCAGGCACAAGGGCACCAGCATCTCCGATTCGCTGAGCCCGCCGTGCTGGCCAATGAGGTCGTGGCGCTCCTCGAAGGGCAGCCGCTGGCGGATGAGCCGGCTGCCGGTGGGCAGCAGGCAGTAGTCTCCAATGCGCTCGGCGAAACGCGGATGGGCGACGCCGACACCGAAGTAGCCGGCGTCCCGGAGCAGCCCGCTGGGTCGGACCTCCACCTGCCCCGCCAAGGGCCCGGCGCAGTAGTCGAGAAAGGCCGACTCCCGTCCCGCCTTCAGGTACGCAAAGGCCGCCCGGCCCTCGCCACACAGCGGCAAGGCCAGGCAGGACTCCAGGCCCGGATGGTCCGCGAGGTCGATGAGATCACCGGGACCAAGGTCCACCTGACCGTGATCGGCGCAGACCAGGAGCAAGGTGTTGGTGCCGGCGGTGCGGTCCAACAGCTCCCTCAGGGCCGACTCCAGCACCTCCAGATGTTGCGCCGCGGCCTGGCTCTCCATCCCGGAGCGGTGACCGATGGAGTCCAGCTCGGGCCAGTAGATGTAGACATACTTGGGCTCCCGGTTGCGGCGCAGCAGCCGGGTAGTCTGGCGGATGAGGTCGCGCAGACCCTGATAGCCGAGCACCTGGGCGGCACCCGCGTGGGCCAGGTTGAAGTCCGAGCGGGCGATGTGCGCGGGGGTCAGCATCCAGGAGGGCGCGCGGATCCGGCCGAACAGCGACCGCCCACCGAACAGGCGTACCGGGTCGATGCCGGCCGTCCGATAGGACGCGCCCCCGTACCGCGGGGTGCCAGGAAGCACCGTCATCACACAGGCCAACTCCCCCATCCAGGTGTGCCAGCCGGTGAGCCCATGGCGCAGGGGGGCGTCGCCGGTGAGATAGGTGGTGATGGCGCTGGCGGTCGTGGACGGGAAGACCGAGGTGATGGCCCCCAGGCGGTGGCGCGAAAGGAGGCCGCCGGGCGAGTGCCGCGCAAGCCAGCCGTCTCCCAGACCGTCGATGACCACCAGGACCAGATTGGTCGCACCAGCGAGTGAGGCCGCGGGAAGCAGGTCGAGCGTCGGCGGCTCCGCCCATCCGCCCCGGGCCTGGATGAGGGAGGCGACCAGATTGAGGATGCCGCCCCCCTGATAATCGGGGGCAACACCGGGCGGGAGCTCACCGATACTGGCGGGGATCATGGGGTCGGATCACTCGGCCGAGGACGCCGACGGGGCGGCGGACCGGCGAAGGGTAACATCCCCGCTCACCGCCCTCGATGCCGATCCATTCCCCGATCCGCCGCTGCCCCCCAGGCTCGGGGCCGCCAGACCCCCTCAGGCGGACTCCGGGTCCAGCGGTCCCGGCCGGGTCCGCGGGGACCCACCGGGCTTGCCGCCATCCCCCTTGGGTCGCCGGGCGGCACGCGCCGCCGGCGAGACCTTCTTCGGTGTCGCCTTGGAGGAGCGCGCCGCCCGGACCCGCGTCTTGCTGGCCGGCCTCACCTCAGGCGCAGCAGCGGCGGGTTTCGGCGCGGTGGCCTTGCGTGCCGGTCGCTTCCGCTTCGCGACTGACTCCCCAGGCCGAACCCCGGGATCCGCCACGGCCGCCTGGGCCGCGATCGCCACCGTGTCCACCCCCGGGTTGGCCCGAGCGGGGGCGGGGTCGGCGGCGAAGGACGGGCGCCGGATCCCCTCGGCCCCCAGGGCTGGGACTCCGCCCAGGACCGGAGAGCCCGGCGGCCCGCCGGATGCTGGAGGGCCCCTGGATGAGTTGGGGCTGCCCCCCGCGGGCCCGGCGCCGGGCCCAGGGGGACCCGAGGAGCCTGACTCGGGCGCCCCGCGCCGGCGGGCCAGGAGCCCCTTGACGCGGCCGAAGAGATCCATCAGAGCACCGACCAGCCAGAACATCCCGGAGACCAGGAGTCCCCAGACCCACAGCAGCACCCGCAGCCAGGCGGGGGTGGGCTTGGGCCCCTTGGCCCTTGCCGGGGCCTTGGACGGTGGGCTGGGCACGGCGCCCTCGATCCCACCGGGGGGCGCAGAGGCGCCCACCTCCAGCTCAAAATAGCGTTGGGAGAGCTCGATCTCACCGGTTTCGGTCTCGACCAGATAGAAGCGCCGGCGCATGGAGATGCAGCCGAGCGGGATCACGATCACCGCCAGGAAGGTCCCTACTGAGGCCCCGAAGAAGACCGACACCGCCATGCCTTGGAAGATAGGGTCGAACATCAGGGTCCAGGCCCCGCCGATGGTGGTCAGCGAGGTGATGAGGATGGGCCTCATACGGATCTCGGCGCCCGTCAGGGCCGCGTCCGTCACGTTGCGGCCCTTCGCCACCTCGATCTTCACGAACTCCACGATCAGGATCGACTGGCGCACGATGATGCCGCCCAGCGCGATCAACCCGATCATGGACGTCGCGGTGAACTCCGCCCCCATGATCCAGTGCCCCGGTATGATGCCGATCAGGGTGAGCGGGATGGGCGCCATGATGAGGCCGCTGAGCGCCAGGTCCCGGAACTGCCAGACGATAAGGCCATAGATCAGGAGCAAGGCGGCCATGAAGGCAAGCCCCATGTCCCGGAAGGTCTCGTAGGTCACGGTCCACTCGCCGGTCCACTCGAAGCCGGACACGGCGTCATCCTCGGGTGGACCGATGAGTCCCATGGGCATGCCGCTGATCTGGACACCGTCGGGGGCCCGATAGTCCTTGAGCCGGTCCTCGACCGCGAACATGCCGTAGATGGGCGCCCCCAGGAAGCCCTCCATCTCACCCACCACGTACTCCATGGGCCTCAGGTCCTTGTGGTAGATGAGCGGGTCCTCGGGCACCTGGACGAAGCGCCCCAGCTCCGCCAGGGGAACGATCTCACCGCTCGGGGTGGCGATGGGCAGGCTGCCCAGGCTGGAGAGCTGTGCCCGGTTGGCCAGTGGCACCTGGAGCACGACATAGGTTGGCTCCAGTACCGTGCCGCGCTTGACGTCACCCAGCCGGAAGCCTCCCATGGCCATGGCGACGTTCTGGTTGATCGCGTCCACCGAGACCCCGCGGCGCACCGCCTTTTCCGTGTCCACCTCGAAGCGCCAGTAGGCGTAGGGCTCAGCCATGTAGGTGTCAACGTCGACGATGTTCGGGACCTCTTCGAAGATGGCGGCGAGGTCACGGGCGGTCTGGCGGCGCACCTCGGCCGTCGGACCATAGACTTCCGCCACCACGGTCTGAAGCACCGGTGGTCCAGGCGGCATCTCCACCACGGCGATTCGCGCCCCCAGGGCCTGGGCCATGGGGGTCAGCAAGGCACGGGCCTCGGTGGCGATGGCATGGCTGCCGCGCTTGCGCTCCTTCTTGTCCTTGAGCATGACCAGAAGATCCCCCTCCCAGGGGTTCTGACGCAGGTAGTAGTGGCGCACCATGCCGTTGAAGTTGAAGGGCTGGGCGGTCCCTGCGTAAGTCTGGACAGCCGTGACTTCCGGGATCTTGCGAACCTCGATGGACAGCGCGTGCAGGGCGTTGGCGGTCACCGGCAAGGCCGTGCCCTCGGGCAGGTTCACCACCACGCTGAACTCGGGCTTGTTGTCGAAGGGCAGCATCTTGACCGGCACCGTCTGCGTGTAGAACAGCACACAGACCGCCGCCGTCGCCGCGATGACGGAGACGAGGAAGGCGAGCCCCAGGCTCCGGTGCTCAATCAGGGGCGTCACGAGGGGTCGGTAGACCCGGCTCACCAGCTCTCGGGTCTTCTCCTCCCGCCGCTCCGCCTTGTGAAGGGCCGCCAGGCGCGGACGCACCCTCAGGGTGAACCAGGGGGTAAAGACGAAGGCCGCGAAGAGCGAGAAGGCCATGGCCGAGGACCCCAGCACAGGGATCGGGCGCATGTAGGGCCCCATGAGCCCGCTCACCCAGCCCATGGGGAGCAGCGCGGAGATGATGGTGAGGGTCGCCAGGATGGTGGGGTTGCCCACCTCATCCACCGCCCGGATCGCCTCCGCGATGGAGGTCTCGCCCTCCTCCAGCCAGCGACGGAAGATGTTCTCGACCACCACGGTGGCATCGTCCACCAGGATGCCAATGGAGAAGATCAGCGCGAACAAGCTCACCCGGTCGATGGTGTAGTCCACCATCATGGCCCACCAAATGGTGAGCACGATGACCACCGGGATCACGGTTATGACCACGAAGGCGGCCCGCGCCCCTAGGCCGATCAGGCACAGGACCGAGACGATGACGGCCGCCTCGAACATGGCCTTGAGCAGCTCGTTGACCTTGTCGTTGGCGGTCTTCCCGTAGTTGCGGGTCACCTCGACATGGACATTGTCGGGAATCAGGGTGCCCTTGAGCGTCTCGAGTTTCTCCAGGATGGCCCGGGACACGGTGACGCCGTTGGTCTTCTCCTTCTTGGCGATGGCCAGGGTCACCGCCTGCTCGCCCTCGGCGGGGTGCTGGCCCTGATAAGCCGGTCCAGTCGAGTGGGTCACCACCCGCACCGCGTCCTCGGGGATGTGCTGGACATTCGCCACGTCGCCGACGTAGATGGGACGCCCGCCCTGGGTACCCACCACCAGGCGGGCGACATCGTCGGCGGTGCGCAGGAAGGCCCCCGAATAGACGTTGAAGGCGGCACCGCCCGACTCGGAGGAGCCGGTCGCCAGCTCGGAGTTGGCACCCTTGATGGTGTGGGCGATGCGATCCAGGGTGATGCCGTAGCCCGCCAGGCGCTCCATCAGCACCTCGACCCGAATCTGGTCGGCACGTCCCCCGACGACGAAGCCCTTGCCGGTGTCAGGAACCGAGCCCAACCGTTGCAGGACGTCCAGGGCGAGGGTACGGAGTTGAGAATCCGCCACCTCATCGGACCACAGGGTCAGGGTGACGACCGGGACGTCATCCACGCTCACCGGCCTCACCAAAGGCATCTGCACGTCCGGCGGGACCTTATCAAGGTTGGACTGGAGCTTGTCGTGGACCTTGACGATGGACGCCCCCATCTCCTCGCCCACATAGAAGCGCACCGTAACCATGGCCGCCCCGCGCTGGGTGGCGGAATAGACGTGCTCCACCCCGGGGATCTCCATCATGATCCGCTCCAAGGGGTCCGTGACCAGGCTTTCGACCTGTTCCGCGGAGGCCCCCGGGTACTGGACGAAGACGTCGATCATGGGCACCGAGATCTGGGGGTCCTCCTGGCGAGGGGTGAAGAAGAGCCCCATGAGCCCCAGACACATGCAGGCCATAAGCAGCATGGGGGTGACCGGGGTGTTGATGAACAGGCGGGCGATGCGCCCCGCGGGGCCGACGTCCTGGGCCGCTTGGGCACGCGGTGCAGGTGGCAGGGAGCTCGGGCTATGGCGATCCGACATGGACGGCACCCTCGTGTCTGGCGCGGGCCTCCCGAGGCGGGACCGCTGGAGCGACCGCCCACGAGGCGCAACCGGGAGGGTTCCGGCCTAGGTCCTGACCCTCCGACTCTTTGTGCGCTTGCGACTTGGCGCCCTGGGGCTCAAACCGCCCCGATCTCGCGGATCCTGGGCCCCATCAGCGGAGGGCCGAGAGACGGCCCAAGCGCCATGCGCCGGGTTTCTCGCATTGACAATTCGCAAGCCTTAACAAAGCTAGCCCAAGGGGGAGGTTCCCACAAGCGGCATCCGGACTTACTCAAAGTAGACACTGATCAAGGTCATGGCGCGGGGCCGACTGGAGGTTATCCGGGAGGGGCTGGCGATGCCTGGGGATTGACAGTACGTTAGCGTTTTCTTATATTCTCCCCCAATGCCATTTCAATTGGGCCCGTGGTCAACCCCACGCCACAGCGTCATGATCTTCGATACCCTGACCCTCGCCGGTATTATCGCCAGCACCTTCTACCTGCTGACCTTCCTCGTGTTCGGCAAGGAGACCCTCAAGGTTGAGGAGCCGGCGCCCGGTCCTGAGGTCCGTTCCAGGGGCCGCTGCAAGACCCCCTGCCCCGACTACTGAGGGCCCTCCCCCCAGCGCCGGGGCAGGCACAAGACCCCTGCGTCGGCGCCAGCCTTGCTCCGGGCTTCCCTTGCGTGCCAAAGCCGTTAACCTAACGGCACCAGGCGCGAACCCCGCGGTTCGCGTCCATGCTGGCCACCACAGAGGAGCCCTCCATGAGCGACGACGCCGCGGCACCCGCCGATCGGCCAATGGGCGGCCCTCGCCACGGCGCGGGCGCGAACCCCCAGGGTCTGGTGGGGCCGGCCCGCGATTTCGCGGCCTTCTGTGAGCTCGAGCGCGAGCGGCGCCGCAACTCCGA
>JBLMWY010000456.1:0-5641 GCA_050257475.1 Bdellovibrio bacteriovorus | reverse complement strand
GCCCGTTTCGAGCACGAGGTGATGACGGCGCGGCGGGAGCGCCTCAGCCTCACGGGCTGGCTCAGACGGCGGGCCTAGTGAAACGTTGAAGGATTCAGCGTTTCCCGCGCGGGGCAGGAGCGATGGTTGGCGTGGTGCGCGCGGCGGTCGAGTCTTCAGCGTTTCCCGCGCGGGGCAGGAGCCCCGCCATCTTCAGTCGCTCAAGCGACTGAAAGTGAAGCAACCGGGAGACTGCGTCTTCCGGTTCCGTGCTGATTCTCGGCCAGGATGGCCGATCAAGCAGCGCCTCGCCAAGAACCAGCCCCCACCCTTGCGGATTAAGGCGCTCGTTGTCCCGCCAGCCCCGTCAGCTCCCACAGACGGTCCAGCTCCGCGCGCAGGGAGGCCACCTCCGCCTCCAGCTCCGCGAGGCGGGATCCCTGACCTACCCCCTCGGGGCTGGCCGTCGCGCTCGCCGCCGCCACGGGGATGGCCTCCGCCGGGGGCTCGCCGCACAGGAGATGGGCATAGCGCTCCTCCCGGCGGCCGGGCAACCGGGGCAGCTCCATGACCAAGGCCGGAGAGCGGTCCATCAGGGACCTCAAGGTCGCGCCTACCGCCCCCAGGTCCGCAAACTCCGCCATGCGGGCGGTGTTGAGGCGCAGCTCCCCCAGGGTCTGGGGACCCCGCAGCATGAGCACCGCGAGCACCGCCTGCTCCTCCCGGCTCAGATGGTAGGTGCCCACCATCTTGTGGTCGTAGCGCTCGGTGCGGCCGGCGAAGCTGGCGTGGATCAGCCCCCGGTCCCGCAGTTGGTTGACCGTGTGCCCCACCTCCCCCATCGCAAGCTGCATCACCGGGTGGCGGCTGCTCTTCTGGTTGCAGGCGTTCACCAGCGCATTGAGGGTCAGGGGGTACTGCTCCGGGGTGGTGCGCTGCTTCTCCATCAGACAGCCCAGGACGCGGGCCTCCACGGGGGCGAGCTCGATGGGCCTCAGGGGTGAGCCGGCGCGGCCGGCGGTTTCATGATCGGTCATGGCGGGTCCCCGCGTCTCTCTCAGTACGTCGGCATGGCTCGGCGTCAATCCAGCGGCACCACCCGAAGCTCCACCTGGCCCTGGGCCTCGCGCCGCCCCTGAGCCCCATAAAGCAGCCCCGCCGACTGTCCCTGCCCGGATTCGCTGCTCGCGCCAACGGGGATCCAGTCCCCGAGGCGACCTTCCACCCGGCCCGCCACCACGCCCGTGTCGATGGCGCCGCCCCCTCCGGGGGAGGCGGAGCGGGCCTCGATCTCCAGGATCACCCGCTCGCCCAGGACCCGGGGTACCACGGAGAACCCAGTCTCCGCGCGCCAGTAGTCATGGCCCCGGCGCATCCGGGTCCCGTCGCGCCCGATCTCCAGCTCCTGGAAGGCCAGCGGCTGGTCACGGCCGATCGCGATGAAGGCCGGGTGCCCATCCAGGGCGCGCACCTCCTGGATCAGGTCCCGACGCGCGTTGTCGCGCCCGGCGGAAGCGATGATCCCGGCGCCCTCGGGCCCCGGCGGACCGACCCGCACGCGCCCCCGCGGTTCGCCGCTGCCCCAGGACTCTCGGCTCCATACCCCCACCCCCTGCCTGGAGGTGTCCAGGCTGGATCCCTGGCGCACCTGGATCAGGAGGCTGCGGGCCGGCCTATCCAACTCCGCCAGGGCGCGGCGGATATCCGCAAGCCGCTCGGGGGCGGCGCGCACAAAGAGGGCGTGCCGTGCACCGACGACGCTCCCGTCCGGGCCGGCCAGTGGGGCGAGGACGGGGATCAGCTCCTCGGGCAGCCGGGACCTCAGCTCGATGATCTCCAGGGGGTAGTCCCGCGCCAGGGCCACCGGACCCAGACCCCAGGGCCAGAGGAGCCACAGGACCGCCAGCCCCAGCCAGGGCCGCATCAGCCCGCGCTCACAGATAGAGGCGACGAAGCTCGCTGTCCACATCGCCGTGCCCCCACATCTGCTCGAAGTCGGCACGCAGCAGCCGCGCCTGGCGCGGACCGTCCAGGTCCGAGACCGCCTCGGCGGCCGCGGCGAGGCGGCGCAGGCAGTAGCCCCGCCCATCGGCGATCAGGAAGGCATCCTGGCGGTCCTTGAAGTCCTCACCCAGACGGCGAATGGCGATCCGCGACGTCAACTGGCGCGCCAGGGTGATCAGCCGGTGACCCTTCAGGGCCACCCCCCGGGGGTCCCGCAGGAGCACCCGAACCGGCAGGTGTGGACTGGCAAGCGCGAGCTTTCGGACCGCCTCCACGAAGGGCGCCTGGTCGTAGCAGTCCGGCTCCAGGTCGTTGGTGAAGATCAGCAGCTCCCGGCGCGCCTGCTCGGCCAGGCGCTGACTGATCTCCCGGATTGGCGTCCGCCCCAGGATGGTGACCGCACCCGCGGGGACCTCGTCGGCCTGCGCCTCGGTCTCTGGGTTGGTGGTGTTCGGTTCCGTCACGGGGCCTCCCGGTGGACCATGAGTCGATGGGGGATGCCGGCCTCCCAGAACTCCAGGCCCTGAGCCCGGAATCCGTGGCGGTGATAAAAGGCCAGCGCGCTCGTCTGGGCATGGACAAAGGGTGCCGGCCGCTCGGGTGCCACCGCCAGGGCCAAGGCCTCCCGCAGCAGGGCAGTTCCGACCCCCCGCCCGCGCCAGCCGGGCAGGACGGCCAGGCGCCCGATCTGGCCGCCCGGCAGGATGCGTGCGGTGCCGATGGGGCTCTGATCGAGGTCAAAGGCGAGCAGGTGGATGGCGCCAGCGTCGGCCCCGTCCCACTCCAGCTCCGCGGGCACCCCCTGCTCCTTGACGAACACCCGGGACCGCACCAGGGTCAGGGCCTCCCGGTCCTGGTCCCAATGGGCCCGGCGCACGCCGAAGGTAGATCCGTCAGTCCGGGAGCTCATAGTGTCCCCGATTGTAAAGGGTGCACAGCAGCTCGAGACAGATGGGTTGGTCCAGCCAGGGACGGACCTGCCCGAGGGTCAGCGAGCGGCTCTCGGTGACGAGGTCCGCGAGCCCCTGGTAGACGGCGGGAAGCCGGTAGGTCTCGCCGGCGGCGAAGAGGAGCAGCTCCCCCGCGTCGGTCTGGGTGAAGAGCAAGCGCGAGGGGCCACGCTCGAGCCTCCCGTGGCGCCGCAGCTCCTGCCGGAAGGCCTCTGGCTCCAAGGGCAGGTCCCGGGGCATCGGCTCCAGATTCTCCTTGGGCTCGGTGAGATAGGCGCCGAGCCAGGCCGCGAAGCTCGCATTATCGACTCCCGCCAAGGCCGACTCCAGGGTGCGGCGGATCTCGCCGACGAGCACGCCCGGGATCTCACCTCGATGGCGGGGGGGCTCGGGCCGCGGGTCCCGATAGCGGCTCGGGGGCAGCCGCTCGGCGATCAACCGGTCATACCAGGCGGTGGCCAGCTCCCGCCAGGCCGGGGCGCGCATCCCGACCGACCACGTCATGCAGGGCCCCTCGGCGATCCCCCAATGGGGCACCCCCGGGGGTAGATAGAGGACGTCCCCCGGGCCGAGCACCCACTGCTCCCTGGGCTCGAACTGCTCCAGGATGCGCAGGTCCAGGCCCGGAAGGCAGGGGGCGTCCGGGGCCGGGCTGGGATCGATGCGCCACCGCCTGCGCCCCTGGGCCTGGACCAGAAAGACATCGTACTCATCCGTATGGGGCCCGACCGAGCCTTGATCCACCGCGTAGCTGATCATGATGTCGTCGAGCCGCCATTCCGGGATGAAGGGGAAGGCATCGAGCAGGGCGGCGACCTCCGGGACCAGCTTGTCCACATCCTGCACGAGCAGAGTCCAGTGGGTCTCCGGCAGGGCGGCGAAGTCAGACTCGTCGAAGGGGCCGTGGCGGACCTCCCAGGGCCGGGACCCGTGCTCGAGCACCAGCCGCGACTCCACCCCCGGCTCGCAAGCGAGCCCCGCCAGCTCCTCCGGGGATGGGGGCGAGCGGAAGCCGGGTAGGGCTGCCCCCAGCAAGAGCGGGCGACGCTGCCAGAACTCAGCCAGGAAGCCCTCGGGGCTGAGCCCCTCCGGCAACCGGAGCCGACCGGTCATGGCCTGGCCTCCATCCCCGAAGACCCCTGATTGTTTCCAAAGCGCAACAGACAGAAAAGCGGCGACGCAGCCGCGGAGTCAGCGTTTTTGCTCGGTTGCGTAGGGCGCAGACCCCGACCCAAGGACAGTCGTTGCAAATATGTATCGCATTCCAAAAAAAGTTGCACTTTTGTCGCCGTTGTGGGCTAGAATGTGGTCGTCCGAATGTTCCGTCATCCAGCGTCGCTCGGCGCGGTAGATCCAGCCGCCCCGTCAGGGACACGGTTGGAGGTCGGTTGGGGCCCGTCGCGGCTGTTGCCTTTACGTGACGAGCACCCAACCTCGTCGAGTCGACTCCGGTAGAGCCCCCTCAACCACACAATAGGTAAGAAAGATGCGTAAAGACAAGAACCGCTTCAGCATCGCCGCTCTCGCCGCCCCCCTGGCGATGGCTGCGATCCTGGTATCCCCGATGGCCGCCCACTCCATGGACACCTACTGGAAGTCCGCGCCGACCACCAGCGCCTGGGTCAACCCCTACGGCGAGTGCTGGCAGGGCGTCGACGGCGAGAACCTGCCGCCCTGCGCGGTGGCCGCCGTGCGTTCCCCCCTCGTCCTGCGCCTGCTGTTCGAGCTCGACCGGTATCGGCTCGAGAACATCCGTAATCCCGAGGAGCTCCAGAAGCTGGACGACCTGATCGCGGACTTCCAGCAGACCGAGCGCGAAGAGGTGGTCACCATCGTCGGCCACACCGACAAGCTGGGTAGCTGGGAGCACAACGTGGTCCTGAGCGAGAACCGCGCCGCCACGATCAAGGATTACATGATCAGCAAGGGCTACCCCGCCTCCGCCATCCGCGAGGTCAAGGGCATGTCCTGGGAGGGCGGCGACGACGTGGCCGCCGACGGCACCATCATCGACCTGGGCCCGCTGGAGAACAACCCCCTGCGCCGCCGCGTGGTCGTGACTGAGGTCGCCCCATAAGCCAAGGTCAATCGACTCCCGTAAGCCTCATCCCCCCCAACCGGGGCTTATAGGACGGCCGGTCTCCGGAGACTCCGGGGACCGGCCTTTTCTTTGGGGCGTCAGCGCTGAGACTCAGCCGGTGGGGCCTCGGGTACGGGTTGACGGGGCTCTCGGCACCAGAGATGGCTTCGTGGAGCCTACAGGGACCTGTTCACCGTGTGCCCCGGCGGCCCCTGTCCGAGACAGGTCTCGCGGCTGAGCTTCAACGCTCAACACCTTTGCTTCTGAGCGCTGGCCCTTGCGCTTGTGCCCAAAGGTCCACCCCAGACAGGGCACGCGGGTCCCGCTCGGTTACCTGAGCAGCCGCCCCTCGACTGCCTCCAGATCCAGCATCCACGCGGCGTTCCCCTTGATCCGTAGGGGGCTGCGAACGAACCAGGGGGCCCCTTCCGGCGTCTCGGTTTCGGGTGTCAGGTCGGAGGGGCCTACCGGCTCCAGATGGGGCAGCCGGGGGCTTTCGAGTGCCAGGTAGGGCAGTGTCCCATGGGCCCCCGGGGCCAAGCACACCACCAGGGTGGCAGGCGGGGCGCCCGCAGCGGGTGCCGGCGCCAGCCGGGCGACGGGCAGGGCATGACCGCGCCACGAGAGG
>JBLMWY010000455.1:0-6328 GCA_050257475.1 Bdellovibrio bacteriovorus | reverse complement strand
TGGGGTCCAGATGCTTACCCGTGTCCTTGAGAAACTTGAAGTAATGACCGAGCGCGTCGCCGCGCACCTGGACCAGGTAATTGAGTGCGTCGCTCATGTTGACGTCCTGAGGGTTACCGATGAAGGGAATGGTGCCGACGCAGCCCGAGCCGGAGGCTGGCCCCGGCCGTGCGGCCTGCATAGAGTACCAGCGGGAGCGCCCGGAGTGCGTCCTCGGGCGCCCGCTCGGGGTCGGGTCCCGTGGGGAGGGGGCGATCTATTCTGGCCCTCGGGCGATGGTCCGGGGCGCTTGCATCGCGTGGCGGCCGCCACAAGTCTCGACCTAGGCTGGCCACCTGGGTGGGGCCGGCGCGATCCATCCGGAGGAGAACCATGGCAGAGAAGAAGATCATCGCGGTGCTCGGCGCCACTGGTGCCCAGGGTGGCGGCCTGGTGCGGGCCATCCTCGCGAACCCGAGTAGCGGCTTCGCCGTCCGCGCCCTCACCCGGGATCCGGGGTCGGAGAAGGCGCGGGCGCTGGAGGCCCTGGGGGCCGAAGTGGTGGCGGCGGATCTGGATGACGGCGAGAGCCTGAGGCGTGCCCTCGCCGGTGCCTACGGGGCCTACTTCGTCACCTTCTTTTGGGCCCATTTCTCGCCGGAGCGGGAGAAGGCCGAGGCCGCGCGGATGGCCGAGGCTGCCGCGGCGGTGGGCCTACGTCACGCCATCTGGTCGACCCTGGAGGACACTCGGCGTTGGGTGTCCCTCTCGGACGACCGCATGCCGACCCTCATGGGCCAGTACAAGGTCCCCCATTTCGACGCCAAGGGTGAGTCCGACGCCTATTTCATCGACGCCGGGGTCCCGACCACCTTCCTCTTGACCTCCTTCTACTGGGATAACCTGATCCACTTCGGCATGGGGCCCCGTCGCGACGCGGACGGCCGACTGGTCTTCACCCTGCCAATGGGGGACAAGCGGCTGCCGGGCATCGCCGCCGAGGACATCGGCCGTTGCGCCTACGGGATCTTCGAGGCCGGGGATGCCTATATCGATACGAGGGTAGGGATCGCGGGTGAGCATCTCACCGGGGCCCAGATGGCCGGGGAGCTGGGGCGGGCCCTCGGGGAGGAGGTCCACTACCACGCCATCAGCCCGGCGGATTATCGAGCGCTCGGCTTCCCCGGTGCCGAGGACCTAGGCAACATGTTCCAGTTCAAGCAGGAGCTCGAGCTGGAATTCTGCGCTGCCCGGGATCCGGCGGTGGCCCGCGCCCTCAACCCGGACCTGCAGGACTTCAAGACCTGGCTGGCCCGCAACAAGCAACGGATCCCGATCGCCTAGACCGATACCGCCATGATCGAGGTCAGCTCCCGCATCCGAATCCCGGAGTCTGAGCTCAGCGAGCGCTTCATCCGCTCGCCCGGGCCCGGGGGTCAGAATGTCAACAAGCTGGCCACGGCCGTGCAGCTAAGCTTCGATGTCGCTGGCTCGCCCTCCCTGCCCGAGGACGTGCGGGCCCGTTTGATGCGGCTCGCGGGCAGGCGGCTGGATGGGGCCGGGGTGCTCACCATCGAGGCCCACCGCTTCCGAACCCGGGAACGCAACCGGGAGGATGCCCGGGAGCGGCTCCTGGATCTGCTCTGCCGGGCGGCCCACAAACCCAAGCCGCGGGTGGCGACCAAGCCCACCCGAGCCTCGAAGGAGCGACGGCTCGAGTCCAAGCGCGCCCGCTCGGCGACCAAGAGGCTACGCGGCGGTCCGACGGGCGCAGAGGCCTGAGCCCGGGGGGCCGGGACACGCCGGTCTGGGGCTCAGGGCTACAGCCGCGTCAGGGTCGCCGTCAGGGTGGTGGCGCAGTCAGCATCGAGCTTGAGGGTGGCCAGGTGGTCGGCGCGGGTCTGGCCCAGGTTGAGGATGGCGATGGGCAGGCCAAGCTCGGCGGCGCCGAGGCAGAATCGGTAGCCGGAGTAGACGCTCAGGGAGGAGCCCAGGATGAGTAGCCCGCGCGACTCGGCGAGCCGGGCCATGACCCGCTCGACCCGAGGACGGGGCACGTTCTCGCCGAAGAAGACCACCGCGGGCTTGAGCAGGCCGCCGCACTCGGGGCAGGGTGGTACCCGGAGATCGGCCTCGCGCCCGGCGCCGAGGACGGCGTCCCCATCCGGGGCCGGCACGGCGCCCGCCACGGGAGGCCAGTGGGGGTTGGACTCGGCCAGTCGTTCCTGCATCCAGGCGCGGGTCTGTGCTTGGCCGCAACCCAGGCACTGGACGCGATCCAGGCGACCGTGCAGGTCGATGACCCGGCGCGTGCCGCACCGCTGGTGCAGCCCGTCGACATTCTGTGTCACGAGCTGATGGATGAGACCGAGGCCCTCCAGGGTGGCGAGGGCACGGTGGGCGTCGTTGGGTTCGGCTGTTGCCACCCTTGGCCAGCCGGCGAAGCTCCGCATCCAGTAACGCCGCCGGGCACTCGGGTCGCGGACGAAGGGCTGGTAGGCGATGGGCTCGGCGCCCTTCCAGCGACCCTCCCGGTCGCGGTAGTCGGGGATCCCGGAGGCCGTGCTCACCCCGGCGCCGGTGAGCACCAGGAGCGGACATCGCCGTTGCAGGAAGGCGGCGAGGGCCCCCGCCGGGTCGGCGCTCGCGTCGCCGGGGATCCACTGGGGCTGGGCCGGTGCGCTCACGGGCCTCGGCGGCGGGCCCCCAGAGGGGCCGCCGCTCCTATTCGTCGGTCTCCACCACGATGCCAGTGCCGTTGGGGGAGGTCACGATCACCAGTTTGCCCAGGGTGGGGTGGCGGGCGGCGACCACTCTGAAGGTGGCCCCCTGACGCTCACCTAGAACCTCGCTCTCGTCCTTCAGGTCGTCGAGCACGCGGGATTCGGCCTCGAACATGCGCATGGGGGCTCCTCCGGTCGGGTCAGGTCGCGGGCATGGGGCGGGATTCGGCCCGATGACGGCGGTTGGTGCTTCCTGAGGCTTGGGGCTCGGGTCGAGGACTGCGCCCTACATGGCCATGTCCAGGTCTTCCTGGACCTTGGCGACGCCGGCGAGGGCGCACTCCTCGTCGGTCTCCCCCGCCGGTGCACCGCTCACGCCCACCCCCGCCACCAGGGCCGAGCCGCCGACCAGCACGGGCACCCCGCCAGCGGACATGACCAGCCCATCGATCCGCCCTATGGGTGTGTCCGCACGGGCGGTGAGGGCCGAGGTGGCGGCGTTGAAGTTGACGGCGGTCTTGGCCTTCATCTCGCTGATGGGGACCGTGATGGGGGCGGCGATGGTGTCGCGTAGGGTCACCTGGACGGTGCCTTCCCGGTCCACCACCGTCACGCCGATCTGAATGCCCTTCTCCCGGCAGGCCGCGATGGTGGCTTGGGCGATCTTCACCGCCGTGTCCATGGACAGCCGCTTCACCTGGACCACCATGGGGTCATCGGCCAGGGCGGGGGCGCTCAGGCTGGCGGCGGCCAGGGCCGCGATTAGATGCTTGGTCATGGGTGACTCCTCAGCTTCGGGTGATTCAAAGGAACAGTGGATAAGACGCACGGCGCGCTAGGCTATCGACTTGCCGGCCCTCGGCCCTCGGCCCTCGGCCCTCGCAACTCGTCACTCTCTCCTATCCGTACCGCCTTTCGATATACGCGTCCACCAGGCGCTTGAACTGGCCGGCGATATCGTCCCCCTTGAGGGTCGCGACCTTCTCCCCGTCCACGTAGACGGGGGCCGAGGGGCGCTCGCCGGTGCCGGGCAGGCTGATGCCGATGTTCGCCTGCTTGCTCTCGCCGGGGCCATTGACCACGCAGCCCATCACGGCCACCTGCAGGGATTCCACCCCCGGATAGCGGCGGCGCCAGATCGGCATCTGATCCCGTAGGTAGGTCTGGATGTCCTGGGCCAGGTGCTGGAAGGTGTCGCTGGTGGTGCGCCCGCACCCCGGACAGGCGGTGACCATGGGGGCGAAGGAGCGCAGTCCCATGGTCTGGAGCAGCTCCTGGGCCACCTGCACCTCGGTGGTCCGGGACTCGCCGGGCGCCGGGGTGAGCGAGATGCGAATGGTGTCGCCGATCCCCTCCTGGAGCAGCACCGCCAGGGCGGCGGTGGAGGCCACGATGCCCTTGGAACCCATACCGGCTTCGGTGAGCCCGAGGTGGAGGGCATAGTCGCAGCGGGCGGCCAGCATCCGATAGACCTGGATCAGGTCCTGCACCCCGCTCATCTTGCACGAGAGCACGATCCGCTCCCGCGCTAGTCCCAGCTCCACCGCCCGCTCGGCGCTCGCGAGCGCCGACTCCACCATGGCCTCCCGCATCACCTGATCGGCGTCCTTGGGCTCGGGGGAGCGGGCATTCGCGTCCATCATGCGCACGATCAGCTCCGAGTCCAGGCTGCCCCAGTTGACTCCGATGCGCACCGGCCGCTCGTAGCGGCAGGCGATGTCGATCAGGGTGGCGAACTGGCTGTCGCGCTTCTCGCCGCGGCCCACGTTGCCCGGGTTGATGCGGTATTTCGCCAGGGCCTCGGCGCACTCCGGGTAGTCGGTCAGCAGCCGGTGGCCGTTGAAGTGGAAGTCCCCCACCAGGGGAACGGCGCAGCCTTGGGCGTCCAACAGGTCGCGGATGGGGGCCACCGCCCGGGCCGCGGACTCGGTGTTTACGGTGATGCGCACCAGCTCCGAGCCCGCGTCCGCCAGCTCCCGCACCTGACGGACCGTCGACTCCAGGTCCGCCGTATCGGTGTTGGTCATGGATTGGACCACCACGGGGGCGCCGCCGCCGACCGTGACCGGACCGATGCGCACTGGGATAGCGGGTCGCCGCACAATGGCGGAAGTGGGAGGGCTCATGGACCTGGCTCGGGCGATGGCAGTCTGTTTTCGATTGTGGTCGCAAAGATGGACCCTGGTTACCCTCAGGGCAAGGGTGAGCGCAGCCCCTGGAGGATGGCCAGATAGTCCGGCTCCTCCTGGGGCAGGAGCCCGTGGCGGATCAGGAAGTCGAGGACGACCAGGTTGCAGTTGAGCTTGAAGTCATCGGTATCGCGCACCAGCCGGGCCACCTCCGCCGCCGGCAGGCGCTGGAAGGACTCCACCTCCCCGTCGGTGCAGCGGGGGATGAACTCAGGCGGCAGCTCCAGGTCGTAGCAATACATCACATCGGGCTTGAGTCCGTGCTCGGAGTCCCGGCAATAGGACACGGCGCCGACCGCCACCGCCTGCCGCGCCAGGTCCGGGGGGATGTCCGCCTCCTCCCGGCACTCCTTCACCAGGTTGTCCGCGAGGGAGATGCCGTAGGGCAGGCCTCCGGCCACCAGGTTATCGAGGTGCAGCGGGTAGATGCGCCGATCCGCGGCGCGTCGACCGACCCAGAGCGCGATCCCGTCTACACCGCGCACGAAACCATTGAGGTGCTGGCCGAAGGCGCGGGCCCCGAAATAGGGGGCGGCGGCGCGATCGATCAGGCACAGGGCCTGCTCCCGCCGGCCGGGGGTCAGCCCATAGGGCTCGCCGTGGAGGTAGGCGATGACGCCCGCGTCCACCAGGGTGGCGAGCACCTCGGCGATCTGGGCGCTACGTTCCAGGAAGGAGCCGGGCGGGTCCGTCCAGTCCACCCGGCCGCCGGCCACGCGGAAGCGCCACGGCCAGCGTCTGAGCTCCGCGGCGAAGCCCGGCCGCAGAGATCCCACCCGCTGTCCGAGCGCGAAGAAGGGTAGGAATCCTCGGGGATCCCAGGCGTTGCAGGCGCGGATCTTGTCGAGATAGGACATGGGGTCTCGGGGCCAAGCGCCCGGCTTGGGTTCGTCTCGCGCCAGCATTTGCCCGGCGTGGCGCCTTGCGGGTCCAATGGGGGTCTGAAACACCCTTGGGGCGGCCCGGCTTGGAATCCATCGATATCGCGGCACTGTTGTTTCTGGTCGGCCTGACCGCCGGGTTCGTGGACTCCATCGCCGGCGGGGGTGGTCTCATCGCCATCCCGGCCCTGCTGTGGGCGGGACTGGGGCCGGTGGAGACCCTGGCCACCAACAAGGCCCAGGCGGTGTTCGGCAGCGGCGCGGCGGCGGCGAACTTTGTGCGACAGGGCGCGGTGGACCTGCGTTCGACCGCCTTTGCCATCCTCTGCACCTTCATCGGCGCGGCCAGCGGGGCTGTCCTGGTGCAGCAGGTGGACAGCAGCGCCCTGGGACGGTTGATCCCCCTGCTCCTGATCGGATTCGCCCTGTACTTTCTGTTCTCCCCCAGGGTCTCCGACCTCGATAGCCACCAGCGTCTGGGCCAAGTCGCCTTCGCGCTGATCGTGGGGCTCGGGGTCGGCTTCTACGATGGCTTCTTCGGCCCTGGCACCGGGAC
>JBLMWY010000454.1:0-7583 GCA_050257475.1 Bdellovibrio bacteriovorus | reverse complement strand
GCCTGGAATGTCCCGGCAGGCTCCACCTACACCCGGGTGGAGTCCTCCAAGGGGGAGCTGGCCTGGTACGTGGTGTCCAACGGGAGTGAGCGGCCCTACCGCACCCATGTGCGCGGTCCCTCCCAGATGCACGCGGTGCAGGTGCTGGAGAAGCTCTCCATCGGCTGCCGCATCGAGGACGTGGCCCAGATCATGTTCTCACTCGACGCCTGTCCCCCGGAGGTGGACCGCTGATGAGCGACATCGAGCACTCCGACAAGGGCAGCCTGCTCAACCCGCTGAAGAGCCTGCTGTTCTTCACCCGCCCACCGGTCACCGAGAAGCTCGAGCCGCGGCCCGCCTCGGCCAACTACCGGGGCTTCCACCTCAACGATTGGGAGCTGTGCATTGGCTGCAGCACCTGTCAGAAGGTGTGCGACAACGCCGCCATCACGATGGTCCGGGTCCCGGGGTTGCCGGAGGACCCGGCCAAGGGCGTCCGAAACTTAAGGCCCGCCATCGATTACGGCCGCTGCTGCTGGTGCGCCCTGTGCGTGGACCTGTGCCCCACCGGGTCCATCGCCCTGTCCCGGGAGTATGTCCACACGTGCGTGGACAGCGAGCTTGGCAGCTACTTCATCCTGCCGGACTCCAAGGGCATCCACGGCACCCCCTACCCCAAGGGCTGGGCCAAGTCCGAGGACGCGGACCTGGTGGCCCTGGAGCGTCAGCCCATGGAGGAGCTGGCCCCGGAGCAGCGCATCGACAACTTCGAGGAGATCGTCGCCGGCTACGACCCCAACCAGGCCATCATCGAGGCCTCCCGCTGCGTCCAGTGCGGCATGTGCCACGACGCCTGCCCCACCCACATGCACGCCCCCGAGTACATCCGGGCCATCTGGAAGGGCGACCTGGAGCAGGCGGTGCGGGAGATCTACCGCACCAACCCCTTTGCCCACACCTGCGGCCGGGTCTGCACCCACCGCTGCGAGACCGCCTGCTCGGTGGGTCATCGGGGGACCCCCATCGCCATCCGCTGGCTGAAGCGCTACGCCATGGACGCGGTGCCCCAGGAGCGGGTCAAGCAGATCGCCGCCGAGGGCAAGGCGCAGTACCTCACCGGAAAGCGGGTGGCCATCGTCGGGGCTGGGCCGGCGGGACTGACGGCCGCCCACGACCTGGTGAAGCAGGGCCATGAGGTGACGGTCTTCGAGGCCCAGGCGGAGGCCGGGGGCATGACCCGCTACGGCATTCCCTATTACCGGCTCCCCGCGGGCATGCTGGACCGCGACGTGGACGTGATCGCCTCCTTGGGCGTGAAGATTCAGTACAACACCCGGGTTGGCAAGGACATCACCCTGGAGCAGCTCCAGGCCACCCACGACGCGGTGGTGCTCGGGATCGGGCTCTGGATGGGCCGCTCTACCCGGGTCCCGGGATCGGACCACAAGAAGGTGACCCGCGCCGTGGACCTGCTGCGGGCCGTGGCGGCCGGTGAGAAGATCACGCCGCCCCGCTCGGCGGTAGTGATCGGCGGCGGCAACGTGGCCATGGACATCGCGCGCACCCTGGCGCGGCTGCAAAAGCAGAAGTACGGCGAGGTCCAGGTCACCCTGACCGCCCTGGAGGACCTGGACCACTTCCTGGCGGACCCCGACGAGATCAAGGAGTCCCGGGAGGAGGGGGTGCGGATCCTGGACGCCCGCGGTCCCCAGGAGATCCTGGTGGACAAGACCAAGGTCAAGGGGTTGAGGACCTGGCGGGTGCTCTCCATCTTCGACGCCCAGGGACGCTTCGCCCCCAGCTACGACGAGACGGACGAGCAGATCCACCCGGGTGAGATGGTGATCGAGGCCATCGGCCAGGCGGCCGACGTGGACCTCCTCGGTGAGCCGCTGAAGGAGGCCCTCGAATGGAGCCGCGGCCGCCTCAAGGTGGACGCCCAGGGCCGCACCAACCTGGATTGGCTGTGGGCCGCGGGCGACATGGTGCGGGGGCCCGATGTGGTCTCCGCCGTGGCGGACGGGCATCGCGTCGCAGCGAGCATCAACGAATACTTATCCGTCCAGGAGAAGGCCGCATGAGCGAATTGGTCGAAGGTCAGATCGAAGGCCAAAAGGGCAGCTACGAGCGGATCAAGTCCAAGACCAGCTTGAAGGAGATCCTGGAGGTAGCCTGCTCGTTCGAGCAATCCGCCCGGGACTTCTATCGGGACCTGGCGCCCAAGGTCAGCAAGAACATCCGCTGGCTGGCGGAGGAGCTGACCAAGGAGGAGCAGCGTCACTATGACCTGCTGAGCGGCCTGGCCGTCCGCGCGGACATCGCCGAGCAGATCAAGGCGGAGGTGCGCACCCCTGCCAACAACACCAAGTTCTCAGACGCCGTGCACCTGCCAGACCTGGGTCCCAAGCCGGACGACCAGGCGGTGCTGCAATATGCCATGGGACGCGAGCACATCGCCATGGAGCACTACCGCTCCCTCGCCGACAGCACCGAGCCGGGTCCCATCAAGGAGCTATTCGAGTTCCTGGCCAACGAGGAGACCCAGCACAAGGCCGAGCTGGAGAAGCTCTACTACGAGACCATCCACTCCGGCGGGGTCTAGGGTCCGCTCGGGACGCCTTGCTATGCGGCTCGGCCAAGAGCCGGGCCCGCCCTTAATCGGGTGTCGACCCAATGAGCTCGGGCCGAATCATCCAGGCGAGCATCCACCGGCCCGCTGGGTCCCGCTCCAGACAGGCCAGGGTCCCCGGCTGAAATCCCAGGATTGGTCGGTCTGGGTCCGAGACCAGCAGCAGCGAGGCGAGCCGCCCGAGGAAGGGCAGGTGGCCGACCACTAGGGTGTCGGTGGTCCAAGCCGCGATCTCGGCGGCGAGGGGCTCCACCGGGTCGTTCGGATTAAGCCCATCACGCGCCCGCGGCTGACTGCCGGGCCGCAGCGCCGCGGCGAGTAGCAAGGCGGTCTGCTCAGCCCTCAGCTTGCCGCTGTGCAGGATCTCTGGGACCCCGACGCCCGCGTCTCGAAGGAGGCGCGCCAACCGCTGCACATCCCTGCGACCCTGCTCGCTCAAGGGGCGTGCTGGGTCCGCCTCCTTGGCGAGCGCCAAACCATGCTGGGCCAAATAGAGTCGCATCGGGTACCCTCATTCATTGCTGCTGCTCAGGTAGAGGATAGCCGGGTCTCGTCGCGGCGGCCGCTGTCGAACAGGGTCAGCTCCCAAAGGTCCGTCTGCGTAGCGTGGCGCACCAGGTAGATGCCGCCGTCGTCGCAGCGCAGCTTGAAGTAGCGGTGCCGCGGGTCCAGCCAGCGGTCGAGGACCTCGATCACGGTCAGCTCCCGTCGACCGAGGTGCAGGCGCCTGGGCTCGGTCTCGGCGCGGTGGCCCGCGTAACACTCCACCCGCAGGAATGGGCCTTCCTCCGTGGCGTCCTCCAGGTCCGAAGGGTCGCTCATTGCAATTAATCCGCCATGTCTGGAAGGGCTGCGGACGGGACGCCGTCAGACCCGGCCGTCGGCGCGGCGGCGGGGGTGCATGGTACGGCCGTGCTGTCGGGTATGGGTCGCACCTCGATGGTCGCGGGTCCGTCCAGGGGGCCATCCACGTGGATCTCGACCGGCAGGAACAGTCGGATCACCTCGACGTTGGTCAGCAGGTGCCGGGTGACCGCGCTGGTGCGCAGGGATGAGGCCTCAGGGGCGAGGGCGAGGGACAACAGGATCTGATCCGCCAGCCAGGGATCGACGGTCCCATCGCTCCGGAGGTAGCTCGCCAGTGCATCCACCGCCGCGTCCGCCACCCGTTCCGCGCGCAGGCCCGGGGCCCCGAGGGCGAAGCAGCAGCCCAGGCCCTGCTCGAACTTCGCCTGCAGGATCAGGACGGTGCCCCGCGTGGAGGCGGGCAGCTCCTCCACCTCCAGCTCGGGTATCACCTGGGGCACGACTCCCCGCAGACGCCGCAGCGCATGGCTTCGCTGTCGCTCGGCGATCTCCCGCGGCAGGTTGGCGACCGCGGACAGACCGCGGATGCCGAGCAGGGCCCCGCGCTCGGTGAGCCGCAGGGGCCCGGGCCTGGCTCCGCCGGGGATCCGCGCCCGCAGCTCGCCGCCGCCCTGGGGGTAGAACCCCGCCATCGTCAGGGCCAGGTCGAAGGGGATCCCGATTCGCTGCAGCAGGGACCGCCACTGCCAGTCCAGGTAATGGAAGCAGGGGCTCCGGGGAACATGGGTGCCGCCGAGGATGCTGACCTGGGAGGGTCCGGGGGCCAGGGCCAGCGGCACCAGGATGGTCTGGAGCACCAGCGCGGTGGCGCCCGCGGTGCCGATGTCGAAGAGATACTCACCGGGCCGCACAGGCCCTGGTTCGAAATGGATCTCCCGGGAGCCCACCCGGTCGCCGCTCACCCGGGCCCCAGAGATCTGGGCCGCGGTCTGCACCGCCGCCAGGTGCTGGGGCCGCAGCCCGGGCCTCTCCCGCCCGGCGCGGATCCGAGCGACATGGCAGGGCTGCCCCGTCAGGAGCGACAGGCTGAGCGCGCTGCGCAGTACCTGACCGCCCCCTTCACCCAGGGCGCCGTCGACGAGAATCGGCATGCTCGATCCTTCCTAATCCAGGGTGGAGCCGGTACGTCGTACGGCCACTCCCGATCTGTGACCCGGGCCGCGACGGCCACCTTCGGATGGCCCGATACGGGTTGGCCTCGGGGTGTGGCAGCGCGCTCAACGTCGCGATCTGGTTGGCCCGGTCCGTTGTAATGTCCCCAACGCCATCGCCGAGTCGCTCGTGCCCGTCCGACCAGCGCCATGTTAGGCTCAACCTTTACATGGGTTGCCAGCCGACCGCCCCGCACCCATCAAATCCGTGGCGATCGGATAGTATGACTATTCCCGCTTACTCGGAATCCGACTGTCGGCCAGCGGGCGCGGGCGGAGCGACGGGGACGAGACCCGGCTGGACGGCCCGCCAGGACGCGGCTCGATTCAGGCGGCGTTCCCAACTGATCGTCGATGGACAAACGTCTCTATTACATCCATGACCCCATGTGCAGTTGGTGCTGGGGTTTTCGGCCGGTCCTGGAGACGCTGCTCGCGGATCTGCCGCCAAACATCGCGGTGGAGCGGCTGCTGGGCGGGCTGGCGCCCGATTCCCAGGAGCCGATGCCCGCGGCCCTGCGCGAGCAGTTGCAGCAGACCTGGCGGCGCATCCAGGACCGGATCCCGGGCACCCGCTTCAATTTCGAGTTCTGGACCCGCTGTGCGCCCCGGCGCAGCACCTGGCCGGCCTGTCGCGCAGTGATCGCGGCGCGGCGCCAGGAGCCTGGCTTCGACTGGGCCATGACCGATGCCATCCAGCGCGCCTATTACCTGGAGGCGCGCAACCCGTCGGATGCCGAGACCCTGATCGCGCTGGCGGGGGAGATCGGTGCCGGCCGGATTGCCTTCGCTCGGGACCTCGATGCCCCGGAGACGCACGAGGCGCTGGAGCAGGAGATGGCGCGGGCTCGCGGCATGGGCGTGGACTCCTTTCCCGCCCTGGTCCTCGACTGCTCCGGGAGCCGTTGGCGCATCCCGGTGGAATACACGGACCCGGCGGCGATGCTGGAGACTATCGATCTCCTCCTGTGAGGGCGTGGACGGGCTCGCCTCAGCAGGTGAGGGGTAGCCCCGCGATGCCACGGGCGTGTCCCTGCCGCAGCCAAGTCAGCGATCCCGAAGAGCAGGGTGGAAACGAGGGTGTTGGTGTCAAGGACGGCGCGTGGGGTCACTTTTCACGCGCCCAGCGCACGGCGGCCTCGACGTCGGCCTCGGTGATGCCGATCGCCTCGAGTTTCGCCCGCATCTCGTCGGCTCGGTTGAGCCGCAAGGGCACGAGCACGATATGGCCAAGCTCCTCGCGAACCTCGAAATAGTCGACGTTGGGAAAATGCTCGACGATGGCCTTGGGCAGGGTGTGTTGGTTCTTGGATGTCTTTTTCGCGAGCATGATGGGATCGAGCTGGTAAGGAAGAAAGGATTCCTTGATCTTTAGGCGATCCTCGTTGTGTTGTAAGTCGGCCTCACGGGACGGCGGCGCCAGCCTGGCAACCTTCTTCCCCGGGGGCCTTCGGATCCAGCCCCTCCTGCTCCTGGGGCCCAAGCCCCTGGGCAATCCACGCCTCGGCCAGTCGGCCCGCCGTGCCTCCCCGGGCAATCACCTGCTCCAGCGCTCGGCGCTGATCCCGGGTCCAGCCGCTGGGGCCGGGGTCCGGCACCGTCATGAGGTGGGGCGAGAGGCCGTGGGCGGGGCAGGCCGAGTTGACCTTGGCGTAGATGCGCAGCCCCCCGGGGTCGCGGTCGCCCCAGTGATAGAAGGGACAGTCGGTGGGCAGGCACTGGTCAAGTCGCCCCAGGACCCGGACCAGCGCCGGGGCGGGGAAGCCAGCGGTGTAGATCACGACGCCTTGGTCCCGCACCTCCCGGACGTGGCGCTGGAAGCTCGCCAGGTTTTCGATGGTGAGCAGATAGGGGACGGGAGAGGTGGGCCGGATGTCTGTCACGGCGTCCGGGGATAGGGCCACATAGGGGCGCAGCGGTGTCAGATCGCATGGGACGCCGCCATAGTCCAGGCTGAGGGGCCCCCTGATGAACAGGGGCGGCGGGAATTTCTCCAGGCCCAGGGCCTGGAAGAGCTCGGCGTCTGTCTCCCAGTGTGACCAGTCGGGATTTTGGCGCAGCAGTGCGCCAAGCCGACCCAAGATGGACTCGACGGCCTTGGAGTCGCCGAGCAGTTGGACGCTGAATCGGCGGAGATCCAGCCCCTCCTGGTCCCCTGCCGCGACGGCTCGGGCGACCCGAAACAGCCTGATGGCAATGGCGGTATCCGCGGCAGCAACCCGAAAAGGGCTGCCGCCCAGCCGCCACTGCGCCAGGGCCTCGGCATAGGCGTCCCGGAGCCAGTCGGGGGCCTCGGCGATGAGCGGTGCGAGCTGCTCCTCGATGGCACCGGCCTGCGCGGATGCGCGGGAGACGCCCAGCCAGGCGGCCAGCCGGTCTGCATCCTTGACGCGGATTCGCTGCAGGTCCTGGGCGGCGGCCCTTCGGCCCCATTCCAGGGTCACAGCGCCGGCGGCCTCGGCGTTCTCGAGATACGCATGGATGGCATCGCGCCCGGTCAGGTCCGTGACCGCGAAATAGTCACTGGCGGAGCGCTCTCCGATGGGCAGGGTGTCCCGGCCGCCGCGGTCGACCTGGGCCAGGAGCTTGACCAGGAGGGCGCGGGCAACCTCGCTTCCTGGGGTGGGCACGGCAGGGCTCACCGGCCAGCGGAGGCGACGTCTGGGCGCACCACCGGGTTGTCCGCGGCCAGTGCCCGGCGGGCCTCGGGCTTGATGTACTCGGCGTCGATGTGGACGCTGCCGCCGTCCCGGTAGACATTCACGATGGTGTCCACGTGCTCGGCGATCTGGCCGTATTTCTCGTCCGGCGCGGCCAGCAGCACCTGCAGGCCCAGCTCGTCGAGAAAGCCCAGGGCGCTCACCGTGTTCTGCAGATCCAGCTTGGAGAAGGCCTCGTCGAAGACGGCGAGCGCCATCCCGCCGCGGTAGGCGCCGTCCTGGTCCCGCTCGATG
>JBLMWY010000453.1:0-4632 GCA_050257475.1 Bdellovibrio bacteriovorus | reverse complement strand
CCCGGAGACCCCATGCCTTGGATCACGTCAGGGCCCGCTCGGCGGCGGCGAGCTCCCGCAGACCCTCCACCGCCAGGCGCAGGACCTCGCTCTCGGTGCGGCGGGGGAACACCATGTAGGCCGGCAGCGGGAGCTCTGGCGCCTCGGTCACCTGGAAAAGGCGACCCGCTTGGATCAGCGGGCGGGCCAGACGCAGGGGCAGATAGCAGGCCCCGCCATTGGCCAGGATCAACTGGACGGCCAGCCACCCGATGTTGACCACCTGTGGCGGCCGCTCCAGGTCCGGGTAGCCCTCCCGGTGCCGGGCATAGAAGCCGGGTCCCCACTCCACATAGATGTAATCCTCGTCCGGCCAACGGGTGTCCGGACTGGAGCTCACCATCACCAGGGTCTCGTCGAACAGGGGCTCGACGATGAGCTCCGGGGCCTGGGTGGGTGTGTACATGAGGGCGATATCCAGGGTGCCCTCGATCATGCGCTCCATCAGGTCCTCCTCGAACCCGATCTCGCTGCGCAGCGAGACGTCCGGCGCGGTGCGCCGCAGCCAGCCCACCCAGCGGGGCAGAAAGCCATCCCACAGTGCGATGCGGGCGCCGACCCGCAGGCTGGCCCGATAGCGGCTCGGCAGACCCAGGTCGTGGCGGGCCTGCTCGACGGTCAGCACCAGGGTCTTGGCGTGCTTCAGAAAGCGTTGGCCCGCCGGCGTGAGGCTGGCCCCGCCACGGTTGCGCACAAACAGGCGTGCGCCGAGGTCCGACTCCAGGTTACGGATGCGGGCGCTCACCGTCGATTGGGTGACATGGAGCCGGTTGGCCGCCTCTAGGAAGCTCCCATGGGCGGCGATGGCGAGGAAGGTGCGGGCTTGATCGATGTCCATGGCGGTTCTGGCGGTGGCTGGGGTAGGGCGGGGTTTTGTCCGAGGGTAGCCCGTTGGCCCCCTTCCGTGGTGGGCCCCGGCAGGCCTTGATTCGGAGGATGGTCGTCGGGATCAGGGGAGGGGCTACCGTCGGGGTCTGCCAAAAAGCCTGCGCAGCTCGTCCTTCGCTTCCTCCAGGCGTTCCCGCTGGGCCGGATCGAGCTGGGTGCCGGCCCGGTTGATGTAGAAGCAGAGCATCGACATGGCGCTGCGGAAGGGATCGGATCGGCGCCGCTCGCTGCGCTCGGCGGAGTCCTTCAGGGATCGGGCAATCGCGGTGGGGTCGGACCAGGTGAAGACCCCGGGCTCGAGGTCCAGGGCATTGCTGGTTCGGGTGACCTCTTGGGACCAGCGTGGCCGCTCCTGCGTCATGGGCTTTGGGTGCTCCGCTGCGGCCACGGCAGGTCAAGGATCGGCGCCGCGGGGTGCCGCCCCATACCGGCCATTCCCTTGTGGACCCCGACAAGGGTGCGGGTCGAGGGCGCGCGGCTAAGTCCCCTGAGAATGCAACCTTGCGTCGCGCCGCCGGTCGGGGCAGGATGCCGTCACGTCGGCTCGGATCCGATCCGGTCAAGATCCAAGGTCCTTCGGGGGGATGATCGAATGCTAGCAAGGTTTTCAGGCAACCGCCCGCGGGCGCTCGGCTGGCCCTGGCCCGTCCGCTTGGTGCGCGGGACGGGCTGGAGCCTGGTTGGTCTCTGGTGCGCGGCCCTTCTGGGGGCCCTGACGCTGTCCGGCTGCGCCGGTCTTTCGGGTCTCGCGGGTCCCGGTCATGGGCCCATCCGCGGTGACCGCTTCGTCCTGCCGGACGAGGATACGGACGTGATTGGGGCGGTTCAGGTGGTGGTCGCCCGCCATGAGGACACGCTCCCGGACTTCGCCCGCCGCTATGGGCTGGGTCATGACGAGATTGTCGCCGCCAACCCTGGGGTGGACCCCTGGCTGCCAGGCTCCGGGACCCGGGTGGTGCTGCCCACCCAGTTCGTGCTTCCGGATGCGCCGCGGGAGGGCATCGTGGTGAATCTGGCCTCCCTGCGGCTCTTCTATTTCCCAAAGCGCAAGGAGGGGGAGCCCCAGGAGGTGGTGACCCACCCCATCGGCATCGGCCGGGAGGGTTGGCGCACCCCCTTGGGTCGGATGCGCATCGCCCAGAAGACCGAGAACCCCACCTGGACGCCGCCGGCCTCCGTTCGGCGTGAGCATGCCAAGAACGGCGATACCCTGCCGGCCGTGGTCAAGGCGGGACCCGACAACCCGCTTGGGGCCCACGCCATGCGCCTGAGCCGCCCCAGCTATCTCTTCCACGGCACCAACAAGCCCTTCGGGGTCGGCATGCGGGTGAGCCACGGCTGCATGCGTCTGTATCCCGAGGACATCGCCGAGCTGTTCCAGGAGGTGCCGGTCGGCACCAAGGTCAACATCGTCAACCAGCCCTATCTGGCTGGCTGGAGGAACGGGGAGCTGTACCTGGAGGCCCATGCCCCGTTGTCCGAGGACGCCAAGCGTCTGAAGGGGAGTCTGAAGCCCATGGAGAAGGTGCTCAAGGCGCGGGCCGGAAAGGATCCGGTGGCGGTTGACTGGCAGCGGGCCCAGGAGGTGGCCCTGGACGCGCGCGGCATTCCGATTCCGGTCTCGCCCGGCAGCCCTGACCTGGAGGACCTGGTGGCCCGGGCCCGGCGGGTCCCCCGGGTTCCACCCTGGGAGGACCCGAGCCGGCCTGAGGGCTGAGCGGCCGGAGCGCTTGGCTCAAGGCAGGGCCCCCCGGGCCCGCTGGGGCCGAATCCGGAATGGCTTGGCGCTCGGGTTGCGGCTGTCGGGGGCGGCGTCTTACCATCCCGGGCGGTCCGCCGCTTGAAGCCCCCGAGATGCCGTCTCGCGCATTCGGTCAGGCCTCGGGCACGGGGCCGCCCATCGGTTGGGGCCCAGCTTCCGAGCCCAACGCTGACCGCCGGTGCCCAAGGCCCCGCACCGGGGGTCCACATCCGTGCAGTCCAGGAGATGGTCATGTCCCCGACCCAGCCCAACGTTGCAAACGCGACAGACCCCTTTGCGCCCGTCAAGGTCGTCTTCTTTGGCCTCGGGGCCGTGGGCTCCAACATCCTGATCTGCCTGGCGGAGCTGGCCGAGCGCGACGGGGTGCCGATCCGCTTCGTGGTCTACACCATCGACCCCCAGGGGGCCCGGGATGCCCTCTTTCACGCCGAGCGCTACTTCGACCGGATCACCTTCATCGGGCTGCCGGACTTCGCCCCCCTGTTCGCCCTGGCCCCGCCACACGACGCCCAGATGGCCGGGGCCACCCTGCTGGTGAACGCGGCCCTGCCGGACTTCAACTGTCCCATCATCGAGCTGGGGGTCCGGCTCGGGGCCTACACGGTCGATCTGGCCTCGGACATGTACAACGAGCGCACAGACCGCACCCTGGCCTTCGAGCAGTACCAGCACGACGAGGCCTTGCGGGAGCGGGGGGTCGGCGCCTTCATCAACCAGGGGATCTCCCCCGGGGTGACGGATTTCCTGATTGGCCGCTGCATCCACGGCCACCTGGATGTGGGAGGCTCGGGGCTGCGGGTGGAGAGCGTGGATCTCTACCTGCTGGAGGACATCGACTCCGACTCCGTGGTCTTCTCCTGGTCGCCGGTGGTGGCCCTGGAGGAGCTGGCGGCCCGCCCGCGCATCCTGAGCGACGGGCTGATCCGGGTCATGGACCCCTTCAGCCTGGCACGCTATCACGCCTTCCCGAACGAGCCGCGGCCGACCCGTCAGTACCCCCTCTACCAGGAGGAGCTCCTGTCCCTGCACCGGGCCTTCCCCCAGATCCAATCCATTGGGATCTACACGGGGGGCTCCGAGGTGGAGCTGGTGAAGGCCCTCTTTCAGCTCAACCTGCTCTCCAAGCAGACCCTGCCGGATCAGCCGGAGCTCACGGTGGAGGCCATGGTCCGCGCCATCCTCCCCGGCATGCAGAGGCCACGGCGCATCGAGGATCTGCTGCGCTCGGGTGTGATCCGCCGGGCCCACTTCTGCGCCTCCGCGGAGATCCGCATCTCCGAGACCATCCGCAACGAGCGCCAGACCGTCATCGAGACCGTGGGCCTGAGCTTCCTGCGCTACAAGGAGCTGCTCGGCTCCCCTTATGCCGGGGCCACCTACATCTCCTACCCGACCGGGGTGGGGGCGGGGATCCTCGCCTGGCACGCCCTGCAGCATGCCCGCTCGGCCCCCGGTGAGATCGTTGGGGTCCTCTCGGGTGAGGACCTGGCGCGGCTCCTGCCCCAGTCCCGCGTCGACGCGGTGCGCCGCGACTTGGTGGCCTGGGACATCGATCTCTTCCAGAGCGTGCGCGACGCGTCCATCCTCTAACCGAGCCGCGGGCACCCCGCTCCGGTCATCGGAGGCCCCATGACGACCCTCGCCGGCTTCACGCCCCCCGCCCGCGCCCTGGTGACGGCGGCGGCCCTGGTCATCCTGGTGGTTGGCGTGCAGCTCGCCTCGCCGGTCCTGGCCCCGATCCTGCTCGCCGTCTTCATCGCCGTGGTGGCGACCCCACCCCTGCGCTGGCTGCGCCAGCACGGCTGGCCCAAGTGGCTGGCCCTGTTCGTGGTGGTCTTCGTGCTGCTCGACCTCGGAAGCATCCTGGCCCTGCTCGCGAGCGGTGCCATCGAGGGCTTCAGGGACAACCTCCCGAGCTACCAAGAGCGGCTGGTGCTGCTCAG
>JBLMWY010000452.1:0-11667 GCA_050257475.1 Bdellovibrio bacteriovorus | reverse complement strand
GCCGCGGGGTGTCCCGCGGCCCCGGCGCGCCCCTAAGTGCCCGGAGGTTGGACAAACAGGGCCGGGTCTGGAACACTTCGCGCCTTTGGACAGGTCGCTCGGAACCCTCGGGTCCAGGGGGTTAGGCCCTTGTCGATTGCCTGGATCGGGTGGGGATTCTGGTGCGAGAGCTCCTCGTCGCGACGGCTCTGCTGCTGGTCATCGAGGGCATCTGGCCCTTCCTCAGCCCCAGCAGCTTCAAGCGCGCCCTCGCCCAGGTCTCGGCGGAGGGCGACCGGACCCTGCGGGTGGCCGGCTTCGCCAGCATGGTGATCGGCGTCGGCCTTTTATACTGGGTGAATTGAAGCAATGGCGATGGACGAGGACCGCTGGCTCCTGCCGGCCGGGATCGAGGAGGTCCTGCCCCCCCAGGCCCAGATTCTGGAATCCCTGCGGCGCGACCTGCTGGACCTCTACAGGTCCTGGGGGTACGAGCTCGTCATCCCGCCCTTCGTGGACTTCCTGGATTCACTGCTCACCGGCACCGGGCAGGATCTCGACCTCCAGACCTTCAAGCTGACCGATCAGGTCACGGGGCGGCTGCTCGGTGTGCGCGCCGATATGACGCCCCAGGTGGCGCGCATGGACGCCCACCAGCTGCGCCGCGAGACGCCGACCCGCCTGTGCTACCTGGGGACCGTCCTGCATACCCGGGCCGACGGCTTCGCCGGGACCCGCAGCCCCTACCAGATCGGGGCCGAGATTTATGGCCATGGGGGGATCGAGAGCGATCTCGAGATCCTGCGTCTCGTCCTGCTGACCCTGCGGACCGCGGGGATCGGGACCTGCTACCTGGACCTCGGTCACGTGGGCATCTTTCGGGGGCTGGCGCGTCAGGCCGGGCTGGATCGACACCAGGAGCACGCGCTCTTCGATGCGCTCCAGCGCAAGGCGGTGCCGGAGATCGAGGCGCAGGTGGCGGGGCTCGGCCTGGAGCCCGCGCTCGCCGAGATGCTGGTCGCCCTGGCCGAGCTCAATGGCGACGACGCCCTGGAGCGGGCCACCCGGGTGCTGCGGCGGGCCGATGCCCCGGTGCACCAGGCGATGGATCATCTGCGGCGCCTCGCCGAGGCCCTCCACGCGTTTCTGCCCGAGGTGTCGGTCCACTATGACCTGGCGGAGCTTCGGGGTTACCGCTACAAGACCGGGGTCGTGTTCGCCGCCTTCGTGCCCGGCTGGGGGCTGGAGATCGCCCGCGGCGGGCGCTACGACGACATCGGCCGGGTCTTTGGGCGGGCCCGGCCGGCGGTCGGCTTCAGCGCGGACCTCAAGGGCCTGTTGCGGCTCGGGTCCGGGCTGGAGGCGCGCTATCGGGAGGAGCCGGCAGTCTATGCCCCCTGGTCTCCCGATCCGCGGCTGTTGGCTGCCATCGAGGACCTACGTCGAGCCGGGCGCCGGGTCATCACGGCGCTGCCCGGGGCGGAGGTGGGTGCGCCTGCCCTCGGCTGCGGCCAGCGGCTGGTGTTGGGGGCCTCGGGTTGGGAACTGCAAGCAATCGTTGAGGGTTAGGAAGGGCTGCGATGGGCAATAACGTAGTGGTGATCGGCACCCAGTGGGGTGACGAGGGTAAGGGCAAGGTCGTCGACCTGCTGACGGACCGGGCGGCGGCGGTGGTGCGCTTCCAGGGCGGGCACAACGCGGGCCACACCCTGGTGATCGACGGCGTCAAGACCGTTTTGCACCTGGTCCCATCGGGTGTCCTGCGCAGCGGCGTCCGCTGCCTGATCGGAAACGGGGTGGTGCTCTCCCCCGGGGCCCTGCTGGAGGAGATGGGGATGCTGGAGCGCTCCGGCGTTCCGGTGCGCGAGCGCCTGGGCATCAGCGCCGCCTGCCCCCTGATCCTGCCGTACCACATCGCCCTGGACCACGCCCGCGAGCGCGCCCGGGGGGCCAAGGCTATTGGCACCACCGGCCGTGGGATCGGTCCGGCTTACGAGGACAAGACCTCCCGCCGCGGGATCCGGCTGGGGGAGCTGCTGGATCCTGGCCATTTCGCGGAGCGGCTGCGGGAGGTCCTCGACTATCACAACTTCAGCCTCGCCCACTTCTTCAAGGCGGAAACGCTCGACTATGGCGCCGTGCTGGAGGAGGCCCTGTCCCAAGGCGAGCAGATCGTCCCTCTGGTGGTGGATGTCCCCGGCGAGCTCCATCGGCTGCGCGCCGCCGGGGCCAACGTGCTCTTCGAGGGCGCCCAAGGCTCCCTGTTGGACATCGACCACGGGACCTATCCCTACGTGACCTCGTCGAACACCACGGCGGGCGGGGCCTGCAGTGGCAGCGGGGTGGGGCCCAAGGACCTCGACTACATCCTCGGCATCGTCAAGGCCTATACCACCCGGGTCGGCGGTGGGCCCTTCCCCACCGAGCTGTTCGACGGGGACGGGGACCGGCTTGGCGCGCGGGGTCAGGAGTTCGGGGCCACCACCGGGCGCAAGCGCCGCTGTGGCTGGCTCGACATGGTGGCCCTGCGGCGTGCCTTTGCCGTCAACAGCGTGACCGGCCTCTGCATCACCAAGCTGGACGTCCTGGACGGCACGGAGACCATCAAGATCTGCACCGCCTACGATCTGGACGGTCGGGAGCTCGAGGTCCCGCCGGTGGGGGCCGACGCCCTGGCCTACTGTCGGCCGCGTTATCTGGAGCTGCCGGGTTGGTCGGAGTCCACCCTGGGGGTGACCGCCTATGCGGACCTGCCCCCCAAGGCCCGAGCCTACCTGGAGACCATCGAGGCCCTGAGCGGCCTACCCATCGACCTGATCTCCACCGGCCCGGATCGTAACCAGACCCTGGTGCGGCGGCATCCGTTCGAGGCCTGAGATGGGCCGCCGGCAGGGTCAACTGGGGCGCGCCTGAGCCATGGAGCCCGCGGTGGCGGACCTGTTGATCGAAGGGACCAGGCTGATGGTCATCGGCATGACCATCGTCTTTGCCTTTCTGCTGCTTCTGGTGGGGGTCCTCTATGCCCTGTCGGCCCTGGTGGCGCTTTGGGGGCCCAAGGTGGAGCCCCTGGTGCCTGGGCCACGGACCGCCGACCAGGCCCTCCGCAGCGGCGCCCTGGATCCCCGCGTGCTGGCCGCCATCGCCGGTGCCGTGCGCACCCACCGGCGGCGTCACCGTCCCTGATCGACGGGCGAGCGCCGCCGCTGGGCGGTGGGCCCCGCGAGGGCAGTGAGGCCGGGCCGGGAGCGCCCCTAGGCGCCGAGGGGAGGGCCGGCCCAGGCCCCCCGACCGCCCCGTACCAGCCAGACACATCGAAACTGGAGCAAGAGACGAGTCATGAGCGAACCCAAGCCGCTGGGTATCACCGATGTCGTCCTGCGGGATGCGCACCAGTCGCTGCTGGCCACCCGCATGCGCCTCGAGGACATGCTGCCGATCGCCCCCAAGCTGGACCAGGTCGGGTACTGGTCCCTCGAGACCTGGGGCGGCGCAACCTTCGATGCCTGCATCCGATACCTGGGCGAGGATCCCTGGGAGCGGCTGCGCAGTCTCAAGGCCGCCATGCCCAAGACCCCCCAACAAATGCTGTTGCGGGGTCAGAACCTCCTGGGCTACCGGCACTACGCCGATGACGTCGTGGCCGCCTTCGTGGAGCGGGCGGCGGTGAACGGCATCGACGTCTTCCGCATCTTCGATGCGATGAACGACCTGCGCAATCTCCAGTGCGCGGTCGATGCCGCGCTCGCCACCGGCCGCCATGCCCAGGGGACCATGTCCTACACGGTGAGCCCGGTCCATGGCCTGGACTACTGGCTGGACATGGGGCGGCGGATCGAGGACATGGGCTGCCACTCCATCTGCATCAAGGACATGGCGGGGCTCCTCAAGCCCTACGTGGCGGCCGAGCTGGTGGGCCGGCTCAAGGAGCATTGCGCCATCCCCATCGCGATGCAGAGCCATGCCACCACGGGGATGAGCACCGCCACCATCCTCAAGGCGGTGGAGGCGGGGATCGACCTGGTCGATACCGCCATCTCCTCCATGAGCCTGACCTATGGGCACTCGCCCACCGAGTCGGTGGTCGCCATCCTCGAGGGGACCGACCGGGCCACGGGGCTCGATCTGGGCCTGCTCGAGGAGATCGCCGCCTACTTTCGTGAGGTCCGCAAGAAGTACGCAAAGTTCGAGGGGGCCCTCAAGGGCGTGGACTCCCGGATCCTGGTCGCCCAGGTACCGGGTGGCATGCTGACCAACATGGAGAATCAGCTCCGGGAGCAGGGCGCCACCGACCGTCTCGACGCGGTGCTGGCCGAGATCCCGCGGGTGCGCAAGGATCTGGGCTATATCCCCTTGGTGACCCCCACCTCCCAGATTGTCGGCAGCCAGGCGGTGCTGAACGTGCTCATGGGGGAGCGCTACAAGACCATCACCGGTGAGACGGCCGGGGTCCTCAAGGGCGAGTACGGCGCCACCCCGGCCCCGGTGGACGCGGCCCTGCGGGCCAGGGTCCTGGGGGAAGGGCAGGAGGCCATCACCTGCCGACCCGCCGACAAGCTGAGCCCCGAGCTGGAGCGCATCAGCATTGAGCTGGAAGGTCTGGTCCGGGAGCGCTCCATCCCCCTGGCACAGGCCCCGATCGACGATGTCCTGATCTACGCCATGTTCCCACAGGTTGGGCTCAAGTTCCTCGCCAACCGCCAGGATCCGGACGCCTTCGAGCCGCCCCCCTGGAAGGACTGCCAGGCGCCCGCGACGGCGGTGCCCCCGGTGACCCCGGCGCCGGAAGCCTCATCGGGGGAGCCGGAGACCTATCGGGTCGAGGTGGACGGACACAGCTATCGGGTCAAGGTCTCCCCCGAGGGGGGGCTGGAGTCCGTGACCCCTGCCGCCGGTTTACCGCTCGCCGCCCCCGCCTCGACTCCCACGGCGGGGGGGCGTTCCGTCCCGGCGCCCTTGGCTGGGACCGTGGTCCAGGTCAAGGTGAAGGCGGGCGACACTGTGCACCGGGGGGACCTGATCCTGATCCTGGAGGCCATGAAGATGGAGACCGAGCTGCGCTCCCCGGAGGCCGGGCGCGTCTTGGCGGTCGACGTCAAGTCCGGCGACTCGGTGCAGGTGGGCCAGTCCCTCCTGACCCTGGGCTGACCCCATCGCCTCCTGATCCGGAACCTGACCGCAACGGGGCACTGACCGATGGAAGAGCTGCTCGAGCTTTGGGGCTCCACGGGGCTTGCCAACCTGACCTGGGGCCAGGCCCTGATGATGGCCGTCGGGGGCCTGCTGATCTACCTGGCGATCGCCAAGCGCTTCGAGCCCCTGCTCCTGGTGCCGATCGGATTTGGGGCCGTTCTCTGCAACATCCCGGTGGCCGGGATCGGCGGACCCGACGGAATGATCGGCATGATCTACCAGGTGGGCGTCGAGACCGGTGTCTTTCCCCTGCTCATCTTCCTGGGGGTGGGGGCCCTCACGGACTTCGGGGCCCTGATCGCCATGCCCTCGACCCTGCTCCTGGGTGCCGCCGCCCAGTTCGGGATCTTTGCCACCTTGCTCGGGGCCCTGGCGCTGAATGCGATCCCCGGCTTCGACTTCGGGCTCAAGGAGGCCGCCTCCATTGCCATCATCGGGGGTGCCGACGGGCCGACCGCCATTTTCCTGACCTCGCGCCTGGCCCCCGAGCTGCTTGGTGCCATCGCCGTAGCCGCCTACTCCTATATGGCCCTGGTGCCCATCATCCAGCCGCCGATCATGCGCGCGCTGACAACCCCCGAGGAGCGCCGGGTGGTTATGCAGCAGCTACGACCCGTGTCGCGGCTGGAGCGGATCCTGTTCCCGGTCGCCGTGCTGCTCCTGTGCGCCCTGCTACTGCCCGATGCCGCCCCGTTGATCGGCATGTTGACCCTGGGCAACCTGCTGCGCGAGAGCGGCGTGGTGGAGCGCCTGAGCCGCTCGGCCCAGAACGAGATCATCAACGTGGTCACCATCCTGCTGGGGTTGGCGGTGGGGTCCAAGCTCTCGGCGGAGCATTTCCTCACCCTGGAGACGATCGGCATCCTGGCGCTGGGGGCTGTCGCCTTCGCCATCGGGACCGCGGCCGGGGTGGTCATGGGCAAGGCCATGCATCGCCTTAGCGGCGGCAAAGTAAACCCCTTGATCGGTGCCGCGGGGGTCTCGGCGGTGCCCATGGCGGCGCGGGTGGTGAACAAGATCGGTCTGGAGGCGGATCCCCACAACTTCCTGCTGATGCACGCCATGGGCCCCAACGTGGCGGGGGTCATCGGCTCGGCGGTGGCGGCCGGTATCCTGCTCGCCCTGGTGGGCACCTGAGGGCCGGGGGAAGGCCGGCAGGCGGGGCGACAAGGGACGGCGTCGATTTGACGGGAGAGCGCCTGATCGGCTACCTTTGCGCGCTTATGTCGGCCCCTTCCTCGCGAGATCCCGGTGCCAGCGTCGATGCCTGGCGGGCCGTTGCGGGTGAAGAGGTGCTCGAGGACGGGGCCCTACCCGGCGACTTCCCGAGATTGGCCGAAGCCCTCGCGAGCCTGGGGGGCGAGGCGGAGTGGCCCGCTCGCTATCGTCTGCAGTTCGGCCGCGATTCGGAGGGCCGGGCGGTGATTACGGGTCGGGTCGCGTTGGCCCTGCGCCTGGTGTGCCAGCGCTGCCTCGGGGATGTCAGGATCCCGCTTGACCTATACCTAGCCCTGGGATTGGTGCGCACCGAGTCCCAGGCGCAGGATCTGCCCGATCACCTCGATCCCGTGGTGGTCGCGGCGGCTGGGATTCGACCCCTGGATCTCGTGGAAGACGAGCTGCTGCTCGCCATCCCCCAGTTTCCCCTCCATGCCGAAGGGGGCTGTGAGACCCCGGCCCTGGCTAGGACGGCAGACGTCCCGGTGGCGCTGGCGGAGAATCCCTTCGCCGTTCTGCGCGGGCTCCAGGCCCACGGTCCGGGCCCGGGGCAGGGCGGCACAGGTTGATGACCGTTCCCGTCGATGGGCGCGGTCCGTTCAGTTCAAGTAACCAGTAGGTGGATGTCGCGGCTTAAGAGCGCTGCCGGGCACCCAGCGGAGAAGAGCAATGGCCGTACCCCAGAATCGCAAGACCTCCTCCAAGCGTGGCATGCGCCGCTCCCATGACGGTCTGACCAAGCCCACCCTCTCGGTGGAGCCCACCAGCGGTGAGGTCCATCGCCGGCACCATGTGTCCAGCGACGGCTTCTACCGTGGCCGTAAGGTCCTGGACAAGGCCGAGTGACAGACGAGCCTGACCCGAGAGTCGCCGTCGGTCCTCGCCCATCTGACCGCCCGGTCCACGCGGACCACTGCCAGTGAGCGGTCGCTACACGATCGCCCTCGATGCCATGGGGGGCGACGTCGGCCCCGACGTGGTGGTGCCTGCGGCCCTGCGCTACCTCTCCCACACGCAGGACATTGATCTCATCCTGGTGGGCGACCAGGAGCGCATCCGCGCCCGACTGGGGGCCCCCGCCTCGGAGCGGGTGCGGATTCGCCATGCGAGCGAGACGGTGGCCATGGACGAGCTGCCCTCCAAGGCCCTGCGGGGCAAGAAGGACTCCTCCATGCGCGTGGCCATCGACCTGGTCAAGGTCGGGGAGGCACACGCCTGCGTTAGCGCGGGTAACACCGGGGCCCTGATGGCCACCGCCCGTTTCGTCTTGAAGACCCTGCCGCACGTGGACAGGCCCGCCATCATCACCTCGGTGCCCTCGGTCCATGGGGACACCCACATGCTGGACCTCGGGGCCAATGTGGACTGCACCGCCGAGCATCTCTTCCAGTTCGCCGTCATGGGCAGCGAGCTGGTGAAGGCGGTCGACGGGGTGGCGGAGCCGCGGGTCGCCCTGCTCAACATCGGCCAGGAGGAGATCAAGGGCAACGAGCAGGTGAAGCAGGCCCATGAGCTCCTGAGCCGCAGCGGGCTGAACTACATCGGCTATGTCGAGGGCGACGACATCTATCTCGGCAACGTGGACCTGGTGGTCTCGGACGGCTTCGTGGGCAACGTGGCCCTGAAGAGCAGCGAGGGGGTGGCCAAGCTGGTGCGTCACCTGCTGCGGGCCGAGTTCCAGCGCAACCTGTTCACCCGTCTGGCCGGGCTTGCGGCGCTGCCCATCCTCAATCGCTTCCGTCGCACCATGGATCCGCGCCGCTACAACGGGGCCAGCCTGCTGGGTCTGAGGGGGATCGTGATCAAGAGCCACGGCGGGGCGGACGAGATCGCCTTCGAGAACGCCATCCGCATCGCCGAGAAAGAGATCCACTGCGACATCCCTCGGCGCATCGCCGAGCAGGTCGGACGACACCTGGACAATGTCGACTTGAGGGCGACCGCCTGATGACCTATTCCCGCATCCTGGGCACCGGCAGTTATCTCCCCGAGCGGGTGATGACGAATGCGGAGCTCGAGACCATGGTGGATACTACCGACGCCTGGATCCGCGAGCGGACCGGGATCGAGCGGCGCCACCTGGTTTCGGAGGGCGAGACCTGTTGCGACCTCGCCGAGCGGGCGTCTCGAATGGCCCTGGAAGCGGCCGGGATCGCCGCGACCGATCTGGATCTGATCATCGTGGCGACCACGACGCCGGATCAGTTCTTCCCGAGCACGGCCTGTCTGCTGCAGCAGCGCCTGGACGTTCACGGCTGCGCGGCCTTCGACCTGCAAGCAGTGTGTACGGGTTTCGTCTACGCGCTCGGGGTCGCCGACAAATTCATCCGCACGGGCTCCGCCCGGCGTGCACTAGTCGTGGGTTCCGAGACACTCTCCCGGGTCCTGGACTGGACCGATCGGGGGACCTGCGTCCTGTTCGGCGATGGGGCCGGGGCCGTGGTCCTGGAGGCCGCCGAGGAGCCGGGCATCATCTCCTCTCATCTGCATGCCGACGGCGCCTACAAGGACCTGCTGCAGATTCCAGGTGGGCTCGGCAACGGGGACTGTTCCAATGCCCATATGGAGATGAAGGGCAACGAGGTGTTCCGCATGGCGGTGACCACCCTGGGCCGGATCGTGGACGAGACCCTGGAGGCCAACGGCCTCGCCAAGTCCGACATCGACTGGCTGATCCCGCACCAGGCGAACATGCGGATCATCCATGCCACGGCCCGCAAGCTCGACCTGCCCATGGAGCGGGTGGTGGTCACGGTGGCCGAGCATGGGAACACCTCCGCCGCTTCCATCCCCCTGGCCTTCGACCAGGCGGTGCGCGACGGGCGCATCCAGCGTGGTGAGATGATCCTCATGGAGGCCTTCGGGGGTGGCTTCACCTGGGGCTCGGTCCTCATTCGTTACTGAGGCCCCGGGTCCCCGTTTCCAGTCCATCCCGCCTGCGGCCATGACCACCCCTCCCAAGATTGCCGTCTTCTTCCCTGGACAGGGCTCCCAGGCCGTCGGCATGCTCGACGCGCTGGCGGGCGCCTTCCCGAGTGTGCGCACGACCTTTGCCGAGGCCTCGGAGGCCCTGGGCCGGGACCTCTGGTCACTGGTCAGCACCGGACCCAGGGAGGCCCTGGATCAGACCGAGAACACACAGCCCGCAATGCTGACCGCCGGCGTGGCCGTTTGGCGGGTCTGGCGGGAGGCCGGCGGGCCGCCGGCGGCCCTCATGGCGGGTCATAGCCTGGGGGAATATGCGGCCCTGGTGGCGGCTGGCACCCTGTCGCTGGCCGACGGGGTACGGCTCGCTGCCGACCGTGCGCGCTTCATGCAGGAGGCCGTCCCCCTCGGGGAGGGGGCAATGGCGGCGCTGCTGGGGCTCGAGGATGATCAGGTGATGGCGCTCTGCGTCGCGCAGGCCCAAGGCCAGGCCTTGGAGGCGGTCAACTTCAACGCGCCGGGACAGGTGGTGATCGCCGGCGCCGCCGCCGCCGTGGAGCGGGCCGTGGCGGCCGCCAAGGGCGCTGGGGCGAAGCGCGCGCTGGTCCTGCCCGTCAGCGTGCCCTCCCACTGCAGTCTGATGGTGCCCGCCGCTGAGCGGCTGGCCGAGCGGCTGCAAGGGCTGGACCTTCGGCTGCCGCAGCCCCCGGTTCTGCACAACGTGGACGTGACCGCGGCGCCGGACGTGGCGGGGGTGCGTGCTCGCCTGGTGAGCCAGCTCTACCGTCCGGTGCGCTGGGTGGAGACGGTGCAGGCGGCCGCCGCCTCTGGTCTCACCCTGGCCATCGAATGCGGTCCAGGCAAGGTGTTGGTGGGGCTCAACAAGCGCATCGCCAAAGATCTGACCACCCTGCCGGTTTACGACCCACAGACCTTGGACGCGGCACTGGAGATGTCAGGCCATGCTTAAGGGTGAGATCGCACTGGTGACCGGCGCCTCGCGGGGCATCGGTCGGGCCATCTTGATGACCCTCGCCGAGCAGGGGGTGGCCGTCGCCGGGACGGCCACCACCGAGGGGGGGGCCGCGGCCATCGACGAGGCCTTGCGGGGTGCCGGTCATCGGGGCCTGGGGCTGGTCCTGAACGTGGCGGACGCTGCCTCGGTGGACGCCGCGCTCTCCCGGATGGGAGAAGTCCTCGGCGCCCCGAGCATCCTGGTGAACAACGCGGGCGTCACCCGCGACACCCTGCTGATGCGCATGAAGGACGATGACTGGCAGGCGGTCATCGACACCAATCTGGGCTCCGTCTACCGCTTGTCCAAGGCCTGCCTGCGCGCCATGACCAAGGCGCGCAAGGGGCGCATCGTCAGCATCGCCTCGGTGGTCGGGGTCATGGGTAATGCTGGGCAGACCAACTACGCGGCCTCCAAGGCCGGCATGATGGGGTTCACCAAGTCCCTCGCCAGGGAGGTCGGCTCCCGCGGCATCACCGTCAATTGCGTGGCCCCCGGCTTCATCGAGACGGACATGACCCGGGCCCTCGGGGACGCCCAGAGGGAGGCCCTGATCGGGTCCATCCCCCTGGCCAGGCTCGGCACCCCGGAGGACGTGGCGGCCGCGGTGCTGTTCCTGGTTTCCCCAGCCGGGGCCTACATCACCGGCGAAACCCTGCATGTCAACGGCGGCATGTATATGGTCTGAGCGCTCCGGGCGCGTTCCAGCCACATAAAAATCAAATTGTTAGCGGCAGCCTGGGGGAGCGGGTCGGCTTTCATCGCCCCTCGATTGTCACTAGAATACCGCGTGGCCCGAACCGGGCCGCCTATTTCCAATCGGAGGATTGACTCAGATGAGCAGCGTTGAAGAGCGGGTTCGGAAGATTGTCGTCGAGCAATTGGGCGTGAAAGAAGAAGAGGTCACGGCTGAGGCCTCCTTCGTCGATGATCTGGGCGCGGATTCACTCGATACCGTCGAGCTGGTGATGGCGCTGGAGGAGGAGTTCGAGACCGAGATCCCGGACGAGGACGCCGAGAAGATCACCACGGTCCAACAGGCCGTCAACTACATCAACGAGCACATGGGCTGAGGCGGGCTGCTCCTAAAAAGGGAAGGGCCGCCGCCCGCGGGGATCTGTCTCGCGCGCGGCGCTTAACCTCCCACGCAACTCGCGAGAGGGTAGGCAATGTCACGTAGACGCGTTGTGGTGACCGGACTGGGCCTCGTGGCGCCCGTGGGTCTGAACGTGAAGTCGTCCTGGGAGAACATCCTCGCGGGTAGGAGCGGTATCCAGCCAATCACGCACTTCGACGTCTCGGGTTTTAGCACCCGTTTTGGCGGGCCCATCTATGGCTTC